>CAZCLS010000632.1:0-2502 GCA_964499565.1 uncultured bacterium | reverse complement strand
ACATCGTAACACATCCACCGGCTCTTCAGTCACAACCCCCTCGCCGGCGGCCACATCCAAGCTCTCACGACGGCCCACGGCCCACATTTTCCAGGGAGTGGGAGAGTGGGGGAAGGGGGTGCAGGGATTCGGCGTTTAAGGGTATGCGGGAAGAGTCACCCGCTTCGGAGCCGCGGGTGCTACTTGCGGCCCTCTTTCCTCTTTCCTCGACGCACTACTCACGACTTGACGACTCACCACTCACCACTTCCGCCTACACTGCCACGTCTAGCACTTTTTCGGAGGTGACTGCCGAAAATACATTTATTGTTTCAGCGATAAAATCAATCTGTTCTTCGGTCAGTTCGGCAAACATGGGGAGAGACAGCTGTTCGGCCGCTACCTTTTCGGTAACCGGAAAATCATTTGTGGAGTAACCCAAGTCGCTATATGCTTCCAGGAGATGGACGGGAATCGGGTAATGCATGCCTGCGCCAATCCCGTTTTCTTTAAGAAATTCCAGTAACTTATCTCTCAAGGCTGTACGCACAGCATAAATATGGAAGACATGTCGGGATTCATGACGTTCACATGGAAGGATCAAAGGCGCGTTGGAGAGAGCATTCTGGTAATACCGGGCATGGTTTCTGCGTGCTTCGGTCCATTGTTCCAGATATTTAAGTTTCACATCCAGTACAGCCCCCTGAATACCATCCATGCGATAGTTATAGCCTTTCAGAACATGATGATATTTCTTTTCAGCGCCCCAGTCCCGCAGCATGCGGAGAGTATGATTGAATTCCGGATTGGACGTTACTACCGCGCCGGCTTCACCATACGCCCCCAGGTTTTTACCGGGGTAGAAACTGAAGCAGCCCATATCACCCATTGAACCGCAACGGCGGCCTTTGTATTCGGCTCCGTGCGCCTGAGCCGCGTCTTCAATTACCAGCAGTTTATGTTTGCGGGCAATGTCTAAAATCGGGTCCATATCAGCCGGTTGGCCATACAGGTGCACCGGAACAATCGCTTTGGTTCGGCTGGTTATTTTTGCTTCAATCTGCGCGGGGTCCATGGTATAGGATACAGGACAGATATCGACAAAAACCGGTGTCGCACCGGCATAGACAATAGCAGCGACTGTAGCGACAAAGGTATGCGACACAGTAATGACTTCATCACCGGGCCCGATACCTGCAGCCAGAAACGCCAGATGCAGAGCGCTGGTCCCGGAACTTGTTCCGATACAGAATTCCGACTGGCAATAGGCAGCGAAATGTTCTTCGAAGGAAGCTACGCTGGCACCCAAAGCATACTGGCAGGAAGCCATCACACGGATAACAGCATCGTCAACTTCATCTTTAATACTCAAGTATTGTGTTTTCAGATCAATAAAAGGGATCATGGTATACCTCCGAATCCTTTCTAGAGATTAACATCCACGGGAGCGCCGTGGTTTTGCTTTGATATTGAGCCGGCTTCGAGAATTTTCACGATGCGCAAGCCGGCTTCACCATTAGTAATGGGTTCTTTTTTTTCGTTGATACATTGAATAAAGTGAGCAACGCCTTTCTGTAATGCCTCTGAGACATCGACATATGGAATCAGCACATCACCGGTACGCCGATACTGGATGATATCATGCAATTTGTCCTTGTCTCTTTCTCCGTTGACCGCAATGCCTTTATCATAGATTTTGATCTTTTCGCTGGGTTCAAGGTCGTCATAGACAATCATTTTCTTACTGCCGCCGAACAGGGTTTTACGGACTTTAGCCGGGGCAAGCCAGTTAACATGAATATGACAGATGAGATGGTCATTGCCATAAAGGGTCATATAGGCAATATTAGCCGGTTCGTTAGGGACATGCGACATGCCGGTACAGGAAACTTGGGTAATAGCCGGGTGCAGTGTATAATCCAGAATAGACAAGTCATGAACCGCTAAGTCCCAGACGACACTGATGTCGTGCTGGAAAAGGCCCAGGTTTATCCGGACGGAATCATAATAATACACATCACCGATAACACCTTCGTCAATCAGTTCTTTTATTTTCCTGACCGCACCGGTATAGACAAAGGTATGGTCGACAAACAAAGTCAGGCCGTTTTCCCGGGCCACTTCAATCAGGTGTTCGGCCTGTTCGGCATGATGAGTGATCGGTTTTTCGATCCAGACATGCTTGCCCATGTTTAGCGCGGCTAAGGCAAGTTCATAGTGAGTTGATACCGGCGTAGCTATGGCGATTATATCGATATCGGGATTGTTTATCATCTCAGAGAAATCAGAACAGACGGGAATTTCCGGATATTTCTGCTTGACTTTTTTTAGTCGGGTATCATCCCGGTCGCATACCATCCGAACTTCAGTATCGGCAAACTCATGAAAGTTTCGGACCAAATTCGGTCCCCAATATCCATATCCTGTTACTCCCACACGCATCATAGCTACCTCCTTTTTTTCATCTCATTGTATCGCCCCCGGTTTCTTGGACACGGGTTAGCGGTTAATTAAGCTGCACCT
>CAZCLS010000631.1:0-2520 GCA_964499565.1 uncultured bacterium | reverse complement strand
CGACCACATGAATATTATTGGTGCCGCCGATCGTGTAGGTCGTTACATCATACGTCACCCAGTCATTATCATTAGTGATATTGACAAACGGCCGACCGGTGCCGATCCCGCCCCGAGTAATGGTAATGTTGTCATTGGCTGTGACACCTAACTGGTTCGTGCCGGTAACGGTGATCACATTAGCTCCCACCGCCAGATCGATGCCCGGTATTGTCCAGGCCGCGCTGGCCGGCAGTGTTCCTGAATCACCGCTCAGCGGATTGCTCCACGTCATCGTGCCGACTACGTGGATATTGTTGGTGCCGCCGATCGTGTAACTGGTTACATCATAGGTTACCCAGTCATTCGCATTGGTAATGTCAACAAACGGCGGGGGAACTTGAACATAAAATATAACGCAATCCTGATCATCTTCATGCCTGTCGGTATTGTCCGGGATTGAATCGGGGTCATATTGGTCAGATGAGCATACCCGGGCAATATTAGTAATTACTCCTAGTTGAGTCACTCGAGCAGTTATAGTAAGCAACACACTGCTCCGGGCTGGAATAGTACCTATCGTCCATTTTCCATTACCGGGATCATACGTGCCGCCGGAATGAGAAAGATAATTCAACCCGGCCGGCATTTTGTCCAGCACTTTCACATTTGTAGCGTAATTCGGGCCTTTGTTGGTGACAGCTATCGTCATCGTAACCGTAGACCCGAATGCCGGTGTAGTCGTATCAGCATCCTTATCCAGTTCCAAGTCCGCCGTGCCGCATGAATTTATCACTACAAAATCCTGATCATCTTCATCCGGATTGTTATTGCCAGGGGTTGAATCAGGATCATGTTCATCAACTGTTTTAAGTCTGACCGTATTGGTCATTACTTTCAACGCATCAATCTGGGCAGTAATCAGAAGCGTTCTACTTTCAGTTTTGTCCAGAGTTCCCACATTCCATATTCCGCTTGAAGGTTCATAACTGCCACCTGAATGGCTGACATAGCTCATGCCATCCGGGAGAATGTCTTCTGCGGTTACACCCGTTGCATCCGCTGGTCCTTTGTTAGTAATCGTTAATGTAACCACAATCTGTTGCGTGACATGCGGTGTTGCATCATCAACACTTTTGGTCATTTCAAGATCACATTGCTTAATTGCGGTTGCGTTATAAACTGAAAAGGAACCGGAATCAAGCGTTGTAAAATAGGCCGTATTATTAATCCCGGGTATTGCAACCGGCAATGGATTTATTACGGTAAACAGAAATGTGGCAATAAAGGATTTTCCGGGCGCCAGATCGCCGACCGCTATCCCGGTTCCATCCAATGGGAATGGCGTTCCGCTCGTGTCGTCAGGAATAGCAACACTATTTGTTCTAGTGCTGCTGGCTACGTAGGATATATTGGAAGGGAATGGGTCGCGGATGTGAATATCTCGTATCGCTACCTGGCCTTCATTAACGAGTGATATGGTATACAGCGCCGTCTCTCCTGGATCAATCCTACCATTACCATCTTGATCAACCGCAACGGTAGCCGACTTACTTGTGTTAAACACCGGAACCGGCAAGACCGCGGTTCCAATATCAAGATACGGATTGCCGGCGCCGGCAACATTGGGGTCTTCGCCCCACAGTGCGGCTATCTTAACGTTATTGGTCGTATACAGGCGCATACCTGTCTGGTCATTATCCCCGCTGGTGTCATATACTTTCTTCGACTGCAGGAAACTCAAGCTGTAACTCACATTATAATGATTGCCATTACTATCAACTAAAGGACCAGTGTCAGGGTCACCGTCAAAATCAACGAAAAGCCGTGTCTGGCTGGTTGCGGTAACCCAGACGGGACTACCGTTCCTGGTCAAATCCGACGACCCCGCCCCCCAACCAACCAACAGCTGCGGGGTTAATGCTCTTTCCGGCACTAAGCTTGCTCCCCAGTCATACGTCCGGCCGCCACTAGCGCTGTCTGTCGCATCCATAAGTGTTACTGCTGTAAAAAGCCGCCCATCCGTGCTTGCGAATCGCGATCCACTGTTTTGCGTTAATTGTATTAAAAGATAACTGTTTGCCGGCACGGTCCGGTTGTTCGATCCTGACGATGTCTGGTGCGTAACCGTTAAAGCTGATGAATAGGCATTGTATAGCACGACCGCTGCAGCTATATCGTCTTTTGTTTTTCCCACCGGTGTGTAATAAACACTGCTCCATCGTTCACGGGGATACACCGTAAACCATCTGGTTTCATAGTTGGAATACTGATTGGGGTCGCCCGTAATCATGTCAACCTGAACCGGTTTCAGTGACCGAATATGGCCGCCGGCCTTAACCCCTCCGTTAACCAGGTAGCTCTGTCCTTCATCTATCCTGGTTGTCGTCTCATACGATCCGTTGCCGTCCTTGTCTATCAGAACATCCGTATCATCTTCCATGGCCATTATCAGAGCTGAAGAATAATTAAACAGGTAACTACCTATATTATTCCCGACTGGCGCGTAAAAATTTGTGCCAAAGCTTTTTGTATCATACA
>CAZCLS010000630.1:0-2521 GCA_964499565.1 uncultured bacterium | reverse complement strand
AAGTCCATGACGTGCCGCGGATGTATGCCGAACCGAACATGCCGGCGCTGCACACCGTCGTCCAGCGTTTGCTGGTCAGCACGATACCGGATTGGGAAACGGTATCTCGATGGTATTACGAGTTATGCGAACCGAAGCTTGAATCGGTAACACCGGGGATGAAGGAAAAAGTAGCTGAATTGACGGCGGGATGCGGAACAACTGACGAAAAGATCGCGGCAGTGTTTCATTATGTATCTCAGAAGATACGCTACATGGGTATTACGACTGAAGACACGGCACCGGGCTATGAGCCGCATGACGTCAGCATCACGTTTGACAACAAGTATGGCGTTTGCCGGGACAAGGCGGCGTTGCTGGCGGCCATGTTGCGGTTGGCGGGGATGAAAGCCTATCCAGTACTGATTTATGCCGGGCCAAAGAAAGACAAGGAAGTACCGCAGCCGTATTTCAATCACGCGATCACCTGTGTAGAAAAAGAGGATGGAACATATATTCTAATGGATTCGACGGACGAGAACACGAAGGAACTTTTGCCGGCCTATTTATGTGACAAGAGTTACATCGTGGCCAAGCCGGGCGGGGATGATCTGCGGACATCGCCGATCGTGCCGGCGGAAGAAAATATGATGACCATAACGACGACGGGCAGCATAGACGCAAAAGGGACATTGCGGGCGGAGTCGCTGCTGGCATTCAGCGGCATCAATGACAATGCCTACCGCGGGGCGTTTGCAACGATGAAGGAAGAGGAGCGGAAACGGTTTTTCGAAGGGCTGGTGAAACGGGTTGTGTCCGGAGCCGAACTCAAAGAACTGAACGTGCAGCCTGAAGACATGATGGACATGTCGACCTCGTTAACCGTACGGCTGAATTACACGGCGGAAGATATCATGATAGAGAACGACGATTTGCTGATGCTGCCGTTGCCCTGGGTTGGCACGAGTGTCAGCGTGGTTAATTTTGTACTGGGAGCAACGGGTTTGGAGACGCGCAAATATCCCTACCGAACAGACATAGCCTGCGGGGTACGGGAAACGATGAAACTGGACATAGCCGACGCGGTAGACACAACAATATCCCTCCCGCATTACAGCCCGCTGGACACGGATACGCTGCGTTGGCGGCAGAGTGTACAGTATACCAATCGCCTGCTGAGCGGCAGCAGTGAATTTCTGATAAAAGCGGTGGAGTTCAGCACAAACGAATACCTGGTACTGAAAGACACGTTAAAAACAATTGAGTATGACCGGCGCAAACAGCCGATATTCCAGACACCGCTGCAGTTAAACGCGAGCGAAGAGGAGCAGGGATCACCGGTGTATCCGGATGCTGACATAGTAGTACAAAATGAGTCAACAGATTACCAGGTACTGGATGTGCACACGGTGAAATCAACCGTTAAAGTCAGGAAAAAGGTATTAACGTATTCGGGCAAGAAAAGCAATTCTGAAATCAAACTGGACTACAACCCGGCCTGGGATACGGTTCAGTTGCGCAACGTGAAGGTGACGACAAAAGATGGAGAAGTAAAAGAGCTGGCTAAAGAGGAACTGAATCTGATGGATGCGGGCTGGGTGGCTACAGCGCCGCGCTACCCGGCAGGAAAGACCCTGGTGGCAAGTCTGCCGGGAGTGGATGTTGGCAGCATCATAGAGTATGAGATAATATATGTACATTCCAACCGGCCGTTTTTCTGCGCGACCCAGTTTTTCCGGTCCAGCGAACCGATAGAGCGCAAAACGGTGCAGCTGACGGCGCCGGACGAGATAGGCGTGCAGATATGTGATTCACCCGGCGGCGCAGTTGATGTAGAGCAAGCGAGCGCGGACGGCATGACGACATACACTTGGACCATGGTCAGCACGAACGCGGTCAAATCAGAGAAGGCGCTGCCGCCGTGGTGGAGTTTCAATCCGGGAGTGCATCTATCGGCCGGGAACTGGGAAGAGTATGCGGATCAGGTCCGTCAGGCGTTACATACAGCCGCGCGGGATCAGGCACAGGCGCGGAACAAAGGCCAGGAACTGGTGCAGGGGTTAAAAAAGCCTGAGGAAAAGATCCGCGCGATTCGGGATTTTGCGGCTAAAAACGTACGCTATGCCGGCCCGTTATTTACGAGCCTGCCGCTGAGCGCAATCAGTCCGGCAGACCGGACACTTACGGATGGATACGGCAATGGCAGCGACATTGCGGTAGTTCTGTACGCAATGCTGGACGCCGTGGGATTGGAGCCCGAGTTTGTGCTTGGTTCGGGGCAACCGATGATAGAAGGGCTAATGAATCCGATGATAGAATGTCCACAACGCACGGTTTTCGGGTCGGTGCTGGTGAGGGTGAAAGAGGGAGAAGGGTATATCTACCTGAATGATACGGATCAGTATGCCGAACTGGGAACAACATCGCACGCGCAGCGGCCGGCGCTGATGGTGAAGACCGGAACGGTGGAGCCGATTGTGGTAGCGGCAGACAAGGAAGAGCGGACAGAGATAGAATACGACGTACGATTTACTGAAGCGGG
>CAZCLS010000629.1:0-2533 GCA_964499565.1 uncultured bacterium | reverse complement strand
AGGTGCAGCTTAATTAACCGCTAACCCGTGTCCAAGAAACCGGGGGCGATACACCTGTTATAATAACAACCTTATTGTAGAACTATATATTTGTTGAAATGAACGATTAATGCTGAAGCAAAAGGAACCGGCCTATGAAAGGATGGTATGAAACAGTATGTATCGGTGTGTTTTTCGTTGCGCTCATGTGCTCGTTAAGCGTACATGGCGCCAAGCCTGACGCGGTAATCAATGTGCATGTCGACAAACCGACCGTAACAATCCCGGAAACCATGTACGGTATTTTTTATGAAGATATCAACCATGCCGCGGACGGCGGGTTATATGCCGAATTAGTCCGGAACAGGACCTTTGCGAATTATCCTGTCGGAAAATCGTTAGAGGAAGGCAACCGCGAACGGTATTCGGGAGAAGCCTGGCGCGAGATCAGGCGCGGCGGCGGTACCGGCACAATCACGGTCGAGAACAAGCAGCCGCTGAACGATGCGAATACGGAATACGTTCGGATTCAGATTGACAATCAGGGCAGCGGCGTAGGTATCGCCAACCTGGGTTTCTCGGGCATCTATGTTGAAAAAGGCAAGCAGTATGATTTTACTATTTATGCCCGGGCAGAGTCGGGAGAGCCGGTATTCATGTATGTTACACTTGAAAGTGAATCGGGAAGAGTGTTGGGCACAGCAGGAATAAGTAAGATGTTCAGCGAATGGACACAATACTCAGCGGAAATAACGGCGACCGATACGGATGAGAATGCGCGCCTGGTTGTTACGGCACGAGAGAAAGGGATACTGTGCGTTGACATGGTATCATTATTTCCTCGCGACACGTTCAAAGGCCGCAAAAACGGATTGAGAAAAGATCTGGCGCAAGCCGTAGCGGATCTGAAGCCTGCGGTATTCAGGTTTCCGGGCGGATGCATTGCGCACGGGTCTGGTATTGCCAACGCGTATCGCTGGAAAGAAACGATCGGGGATGTGGCGGAGCGCAAAGGCAAGCGGAATTTGTGGGGGTACTGGCAATCGTTCGGATTGGGTTATTATGAATACTTCCAGTTCTGTGAAGATATCGGCGCGTCACCGCTGCCGGTATTGCCGGTAGGAGTCTGCTGTGGTTTTCGCAATTTCCAGGCGGCACCGATGAACGAGCTGCAGCCGTGGATAGATGATGTGCTCGACCTGGTAGAATTCGCGAACGGACCGGTGAACAGTAGATGGGGCCGAATCCGGAGCAATATGGGGCATCCCGCTCCGTTCAATTTGAAATATATCTGTCTGGGCAATGAAGAGCATGACACGCCGGAGTTCCGGGAACGATTTCCGTATTTCGTACGGGCTCTGCGGGAAAAACATCCTGAAATAAAAATTATCGGCACGTCCGGATTGGGACCGGGCATTCCCTTGTATGACTTCATGAATAAAAATAATGTCGATATTTCAGACGAGCATTATTATGAATCGCCCCAATGGTTTATCCGCAATCGAACCCGGTTTGACAATTTTGACCGGAGCAAAACGAAAATATTCGTGGGCGAATACGCCTCGGGAGCCAATACACTCTACAATGCCATTGCTGAAGCGGTGTATCTGACCGGCATTGAAAGGAATGCCGATCTGGTAATCATGACCGCGTACGCGCCGACGTACGCGCGGTATAATTATACCCAATGGGGATCGGCGAACCTGATCTGGTTTGACCAGAAAACGGTGGTGCGCACGCCCAGTTACCATGTCCAGCAGATGTTCAGCTGCAACCGGGGAGACCGGTATCTGACCAGCGAAGTCAGTTATACAGAAAAAGCGGGAAAAGGCAGTATTCCGGCGCGCGGCCAGGTTGGTGTGGGAACCTGGAATACCCAGGCCGTGTTTGATGACATCCGCGTGACCGCCAATGGCAAAACGCTTGTTTCGGAAACATTCGATAGCGTCAACGCGCCGATGAAAGCAACAGCGGGTGCGTTTAAAGTGCATGATGGGGTGTACTCGCAAAGCAGCATGGTCGACGGAGCCGTAAGCCTCCTGGCCCAGGTTGACGCGGAGAAGATCACCTATTCATTGCGGGCGAAGAAAACGGGTGGATCGGAAGGATTTCTGGTTGTGTTCGGCCGGAAGGACTCGGGCAGTTATTACTGGTGGAACATAGGCGGCTGGGGCAACAGCCGGCACGGGTTGGAAAAAGGATCAGGGGCCTACACCGGTGGCAAAGAAAGTCTGGCTTCACACAACGGCTCGATCGAGACGGGGGTGTGGTACAACATCCGCGTAGAACTGGATGGCCCGCATATCAAATGTTATCTGAATGATGAGCTGATTCATGATGTGATAGAGCAAACCGAATCGGCTTTGGCCGTATCGGCGGTGGAAGACAAGGCCAGTGGCGAAGTAATCCTGAAAATCGCCAATGCGATTGACGCGGATATGACGACGGAGTTCAATCTGGATGGTGTCTCGGCCGTATCGCCGAAAGCGACTGCGTTAGTGATGAGCGGAGACAGCGGAGCGATAAATGATTTAGATGAACCGGACCGGATCAG
>CAZCLS010000628.1:0-2536 GCA_964499565.1 uncultured bacterium | reverse complement strand
CGGTACGCCAATGTGCCTGGATAGCGCTTCAAAACTGTACCGGGATGACATTTCCCTTTGACAGCTTGGCAGAACTTCACACACAAAAACCTTATATAACACGCTGGCGGGAATGGATCGCACACCTGAGCTCAAATGCTGTTCCGGAAGATCTTATTCAACTGCTGGCGCGCGAATCGTTCCATGACCGCGAACGTGCTGCCCGTGCGATTGGGGTTCTGGGAGGAGAAAACGCGGTGAATCTGTTGCTGCCTCATGCATCTAAATACATACAGAGACGAACCAGATCCCGCGAGGAAAAGCTGTATGTCCAGGCCTGCATCCGCGCCCTTGGACGACTGGGCGGGGCTGAATCGCATACGATGCTGATAGCGTTGCTCACCAATGTTCAGTGGGCCTGCTACGCGGCGGAAGCCCTGGGCGACACGGGCGAAGAAGACGCAGCTCTGGCATTGATAGCAGCCTACCCCGATTATGCCATAGGTTTTAACCGCTCCGGTCATCGTGATAATTACGGCACACTGGTCAAGCGGCTCGATCCGAATGACAGTCCGGGATTATCTTGTGTTGACCGGATACCCCGCACATCATACGCAATCCTTTTATCACTTGCGCGCATAGGATGCACATCCGACAGTTCACGGCGGGCATTGCGTGACATTGCTCCTCTCCTGGTTGCCAATATGCCCAACGATTTCGATGCCACAGTAGTGTATGAAATCGAACCATGGCAGATGCTGACGGCATATCTTCTCGAAAAATCCGGACTGCGGCAGGCGACCGTTGATGCAGCATTTAACGTATTGGGACTACCACGGGATCCAGCCGATGCTGTTCTCTGCGGAAAGGAGTTACTGGATCTTGCAGATGATAATCTCGATCAAACTCAGGTACGTTACGCGCCGTATGCCGGAGGCATCCTGGCAAGTCTGTGCCGTTCAACAAATGACATTCCCCTGCTCATATCCCTGTTACAGCACACCAACGGCTGGATCAAAATCGGGGTGGCCAAAGCATTGATGTTTCTGGAAGCCGATGAAGCAGTCATGCCACTCATATCACTGCTCTCCGCTGCCAGGGATGACGATGCGTATGGATGTTCAGCTGATTTTTTCAGGTTTTACAATCTGGATGCAGGCGATGGATATGACGAATACAATGATCCCTGCCCCCGCTACAAGGAAGCATATATACGAGCCCTTGGCAGGCTGGGAAATCCAGCTGCGGTTCCCCTGCTGCGGCAGTTTCTAACCAACGAGCATAACACCCTTGAAGTCCAGTACGCGGCAGCGTTAGCTTTAAGTGAACTGGCAACACCGGACGCGTTGGCCGGTTTAGCCGCGGCAGAAAACTGTCATCCGTACCACAGTGTTTGTCTGGTTGCCCGGGAAGCGCTCTGGATAAACGGGATCACGCCTGAAACACGGACAGAAGCAAAAACCGTTTCACCCTGGAGTTCCGCAACTGTTACTATGGGCATGCAGAAAGCCATTGTATTTATTCAGGGAGAACATGATCCGGGCAATGCCTACCAGATACCACGAACCTTCCAGGCATATACCACGTCTGATTCCGGTCCGACATACCGCCTGGGCAGGAACATCCGCGTACTCAGCCCGCCAGACCCGGAAGGCACGCTGACCGATCTGACCCTATTCACCAACGGGTATGTCGCCGACATCGATGTGTCATATGACGGCAAATCCATTTTATTCAGCCGGCGGGCAAGCACGAATGACCCCTGGTGGCATGTGTATGAAATCAACGCGGACGGCAGCGGATTACGCCAGATTACCGATGGACCGTATCACGATGTCCAGCCGGCATATATGCCTGACGGCCGGATTGTATTTTCGACCAGCCGGATAGGTGTGAGAGACGAATACCACGGTTATCTTGCCACAGGACTGGCGGTTATGAACGCCGACGGATCAGACATTCACTGTATCGGGTTCAATCTTGGACGGGACTCGGAACCATGCATAGACAACGATGGCAAGATACTGTTTACCAGGCTGGAACTATTCTACTCGCGGTTGAAAACGGAATGGAATCTTTTATCGGTTTTTCCCGACGGGACAAAAATCCAGACACTGTACGGTCCGGAGCGGCGGGATTTCTGGTATAAAACAATCATAGGCGGAGACGCGCAGCAACCGCCGCGGCACCGAGTCCTGCGAATCGCTCAACCACAACCGTATGACGCGTCACACTATTGTATCAATTCCTTTTCCGGTCCGATGATAGTTGGTCCGGGACGTTTTTCAGAACGAATTCTTCAGAAGGATAACACCATGGCCATTACCACGCCATATCCATTGGACAATACTACACTCCTGTGTGCGGCAGGTTCACGGCCTTTGTTACGCTTTAAAGACGGAACAGTCATGACGAATAAATCAGGCCAGGGCATATATAATACGAATGCAGCGGTAGATTATGGATTATATTATATGGATACTCGCGACGGAACGCTGACACTACTATACAATGATCCCGACACCTCGGAATTCGAGGCACGCCCGCTTCAGCCGCG
>CAZCLS010000627.1:0-2536 GCA_964499565.1 uncultured bacterium | reverse complement strand
TGTTGAAAAATGAATCGTTGATAACCGGATATTCCGCCGCCCGCGCTGTCAGGCAAAGTATAAAAACGCATAGTACAAATAAACCTTTCATAAACTCCCGCGTGTTATATATTAGCAATCTATCTATTATAACAAAATATCCATGTAAGGCAAGTACCTTAAATCCCCCAAAATCCGCGATGGGATGAAAGAGGGGGACGAAAATGTGATGGGACACAATTTTCGCGAAGAATTATACCCGTTGCTCACCCGCAGACTCAGGGTAAGCTTTTGTACGTGATACACAACCTGTACGGCTACATGCAGCAGTCGCCAGCGAACCTCTTTTGACTTCCCTGTTAAAATTTTTGGCCCGGTAGCGCTGATTATATCAGTGCTGGATACAATGAGCTAGTAGTTTATCCGGAACGTGGTTTGTCGCAAAGGCGTGATATTTGTATTCACTCATATGTTCAAACAAGTCTCCTTACCGAATCCGTTCACGTTTGACACTAAGGTAAAAAGCCCGCATATCATCCCACCCTGACGGGTAGCCGTATGAACAGCATCTACCGCGTTGCGAGACACGTGGCGTATAAAAATACGCTCGCGTATCTCACGCCTTGTATCTGCAGCACCTACGTCTATCGCGGACTTGGGGAATCCACGATGAGATGTAAGAAAGGTTTTACTGTATGAATTGCGGGCAACGTATGTATTCTTTAACCACTGAACTCGCTGTAATCATCCTTAATAAAACACACTATTACCTTTGCCGGTGTGGAGCCTTCATTAAGTAATGTATATTCCCCCGCGGCAGCCGGGACGACGAATGTTTCGGCGAAATTAAACCTCTGGCGCATGCCGTTCTTTGTTTCCATCATAACACAGCTTCCCTCTACAAGGTTCATTATCTGGCAGCTTCCCTCCGTTTTCCGGCTTATCCGGGATGAAAAGGTGTAACGGTGAATATCATAAAAATGTTTGCGGTGTGTCTCCAGATGTTCTAAGGTCCAGTCGTCGCCTGTCTGAATTGTATACGGCGAGCAGATATATTCTCTCTGTACTTTCGGCCCTTTGCAGCTGAAGTCAAGATTGTGCATTGCCCGCTCGATATTCAGCGGCCGCGGCTTGCCGTCAAGATCCGGCCGCAGCCAGTCATACATCTTGTAGGTGAAAATATACGGCGTAGAACTGATCTCCAGAACAACACCGTCTACGCCGGAACTGTGCACGACTCCGTACGGAATCAGGAAATAATCATGCCGCTTCGCCGGATGCCGCTGCACAAATTCTTCAATAGCCAGTTCAGTGCCGTTTTCAGCACTTTCCGTCAGTGCCCACCGGAGTTTCTCCGGGTCGATATCATCCTGAAATCCCAGGTATACGCTCGCTCCCGGATCGGCATGCAGCATGTAATACGACTCATCCTGGGCAAACGTTTCACCGTACTCATCTTTAATGCATGCCGGCTTCGGATGGCATTGGACCGACAGGTGCCCGCCTGCTACGGTGTCAAGGAAATCAAACCGGATGGGAAATTCGTGACCGAACCGTGCGTATGCTTCGCCGGTGACCTGCTTGCCTTCGCGGTACATCAGGAAATCAAACGACAATTCCAGCAATGCCTGTCCGTCACTGAGCATTATTCCGTTTTCAGGCACAATCAGCTCGAACGACCAGGCATAATTAGGTGCATCCTGTGCAAGCTGCGGAACTGTTTTCTTGATCCACTGACCGCCCCAAGCGCCTGGTTCGAACCAGGGTCGCACCCGGAAATAATTGCGGGCCATGCAGTCCAGCGCTTCACGGACGACACTGCCTTCGGCACTCACCGGCGCTTCAGGGCGTTGCCCATCGACTAGCACATCAATCCGTGACGCCAGACGTTCTTTGCAGCGGTTAAATACAATCCATTCAACAAAGTAAAACCGCTTGTACATCGCTTTGTGATGTTCAGGAGCAGATGCACCAAGACATGTGATCGAACCGGCCCGGGCCCGGTACTGAATTTCATTCTTCGGTATATCTACATACACCAGCAATCCATCCCAGCCGGCAAGAGAAGCGCCGCATCCATAAATGATTGAAACCTCCGCGTCATTGTCAGGTTTCAATGATTTCAAGCGGGTTTTGTCAAAATAATCTTCCAGTATTCCAGGATACCGTTTGCCGAAAAGGGGATCGTCACCTCCCAGGTATGGCGCGATCTTTTGTTCTATTTCCGGCCCTGAAAGAAGCGCATCGGCCGCGTTACACCATGCCGCATTAACACCAGCCTTGTGTAACTCGGTATCGAGCTGTTGCCTGAAATCTTCCCATAATACACCGTTGTATCCTTCAATGATTATGCGCTTTTCCCCGGCAAGCCGCTGCGCCAGAGATGCGTATCCTACCAATAACGGCTCATCTACCGGGAACGCGGGATACAAATCATACTGCCCCATCCCGGTCGGCGAATACTCTACTGGCGGTAGTTCTACATGTGTGTTTCGATACGGCTGATTCATGTCAGTTCCCTGGTTGAAATATACTGTCTGCCGCTCCCAGAAGCGGT
>CAZCLS010000626.1:0-2541 GCA_964499565.1 uncultured bacterium | reverse complement strand
TTGACGGATACTGGGCGGGCTACAATTTTCACCACGAATATTACAACGCGTATTATCACACCGACAGTCATGAGAAACTATCGTATGGTGAAGGTGTATACGAACCGGACGGTCAGACGGAAATGGCAATCGAGTATATCAATCGTCACAAAGACGACGAGCAGCCGTTCGCGTTGTTTCTGTCGGTCGGTACGCCGCACGATCCGTGGTCAAGGAACAATGTGCCGGCTGAATGGTATGAGCGGTTCAAGGAGATGAAATTCCCGCCCGCGCTGAATTACCGGCAGGAGAAAGATGAGGCTTATGGGGATGCCTGGTCGAACATACACAAGAGTCCGGAATTGATAGAGCAATGGAAAAGGGTGTACTATGCCATGACAGCGAATCTGGACTGGAACGTGGGACGATTACGGCAGGCGATCCGGGAAACCGGGCTGGAAAATGATACAATACTAGTCTTCACGTCTGACCATGGCGAAATGTTCGGCGGACATGGCCGGATGAAGAAGAACATCTTTTACGATGAAGCGGCTCGGGTACCGTTTCTGGTAACGTGGCCGGGAACGATAGCGGCTGGATCGGAATCGGAGGCCTGCATATCGAATGTTGACATCATGCCGACGCTGTTAGGTTTAGCGAACATACCGGCGCCTGCGGCGGTGGAGGGGATGGATGTGAGCGGCAGAGTGCTGGGAAGAGCGGGGAAGGAGCCTGAATTCGCGTTTTTACAGAATACGGGAGCGTGCGCTTCCTGGGAGAACGGGCATGAATGGCGGGCATTGCGCGACAAACGTTTTACCTACGCGGTCTACCGTGCAGACGGCAACGAAGTATTATTTGACAATAACGCCGATCCGTACCAGGAGACGAACCTGGCTGGAGAAGATGAATATAGAGACGTTCTCGAGCTGTGCCGGCAGCGGATGAAAGCAAAGATGGCGGCATTGAACGACACGTTTGAGGAATCGACGTGGTATCGCGAGCACTGGATAGACGGCAAACGAAACATCATCGCCGCGGCGCGTGGACGATTCAGGAGTTAATGAACATGGAAGGAACAATGGAACCAAACATAATCAAGATGCCGTCACCGATGGTTGACGATTGGATTGAGCCGTTTCTTGAATCGGTGGAATTCGATGATATAGGATTGGAAGAGCGGGAGGACGGCGAGGAAGTACTGGAGCTGCTGACTCTGCACATGCGCATGTCAGAGAACCAGGACATGCGGCAATGGACCTACGAATTACTGGAGTTTTTTTGTCTGGAGTATGTAGGTTCGGGATATATGGATGATATAGTATGCGCGAACACCTGCCCGGTGCTGAGCGCGTTTCTGCGCTTTCTCGCCAACCGGAACGTTTTGGTAAAGGGCAACGAACTGGCGCTGCAGATAGGAACGCTCGATCGGCTGATGACGGATCCCGACCGGCCGGAGGGGGATGAATTTGTATTAGACGCGATGATGTCCCTGGCGCTGAAGCACGATTTCGACATATCGGATGTTGAGTCCAACAAACAATTTCAGCAGTATTGCGATGAACATCAGGAAGAGTTAGTAGCGGAGCTCGAGGCGGTGTACATGGGGCGGATATTAGTAAAGGAGCGTGAATGGAACAGGGAACTGCTGAGAGAACCGCTTTTTGAGGAGAGCGAGTTGATCCGGTTCAACCGTGAACTTACGCATGAAGACACGGCGGGGGTGTGGATACTGGAGAACGTACGAAGACTGATAGAGATGATCGAAGTGAAAGGGAGTGTAAAGCTTACAGCCAAAGGTTTTCTGCCGCGAAAGCTGATATTAAAGATGTATGAAGGATTAGGGTGTACAGAGCAAGAAGCGGAAAAGCACAGACATTATACGATGCCAGTCGAAAAAGATATTTATGCCGTCACGTTAGCCAGAGTAGGGGCTGAAGAAACGGGACTGATCCAAAGAATCGAGAATACGATGGAAGTGACGGAGAAAGGAAGAGAATACACAAACAGGGATCAAGCCGGAGCGTTATATTATCAATTATTCAAAACGCTGTTTGGTGAGATAGGCCTGAGATATTTTGACGGGCTGGCAGAGGTCGCGGGATTGCAGCAGTTACTAGGGGTAATGCTGTGGCGGATAATGGATTATGTGGAAACCGAGGAGAACGTGCTGCAGCTAACGAAGTATGTGTTAGAGCCGTTTCAGGTAAAGACGTTGGGGATACCGAGTAAAACCGATGAGATAATGACGACATTTTTGAGAATGCGGATATTACGGCATCTGGAGCAATTCGGGCTGATAGATATCGGGCAGGGCGGGACTGAGGCTTTAGTGCGGACCACACCATTATTCAACCAGTTTATCAGCTTTTCACGACCGAATTAATAATAGCAACATATAGAAATAAACCAACACGAGGGACCAATGAAAGCAACGATGACACTACTCATGACAGTGGGACTGCTGTATTGCGCGGCAGAGCTTAAGGCGGAGTATCCGATTCAATCGGTGCCGTTTGTAACGGTGAAGATGACCGACACATTCTGGCAGCCGCGCCTGGA
>CAZCLS010000625.1:0-2541 GCA_964499565.1 uncultured bacterium | reverse complement strand
CGTTAGAAAAGAAAATAAATATCTCACAGAGGCACAAAGGCACGGAGGATAAAAAATAATAAAATTTGAAGTTGCCCATCGTTGGGTATTTTCTAAAGGTTGGCGGAAAACTCGTGAAGAACGGGAGCGCATGAACAATCACTATCGATCATAAAGAATACCTCTGTGCCTCTGTGCCTCCGTGAGAGAAACTATAGAAATAACTTTTACGTTTTCAAGATCATCAGGGCGGGGCAGGGCGGGGTCTGACCAACTTAGTGTATTGATTGTCAAAAGTTTAGGTGCTGAAAACAGCTTTTTTGCCTCTTAGAACGTCCGTTTTATATCCAAAAACAGTATTCTAAGGATTTTTCTTTTTATTTGATATAATACACTAATGAATATGTATGTGCATATATGTGCCTTGGGCATAGTTACTTGTTCTGCTTTTGCCACGATTAATCCGGCGTTTAATGCTGACTACCGGCAATCTGCTCAGATATTTGATACCGGGAGTGTCGCTGTTGTGCATGTAAGCATGTCGGCTACCGATCTGTCGGATATGCTTTCTGATGTGTGGAGTGATGAATACCGGCACTGTGATATAGTTTTCAGCAACCGTTTTATTGCTGAAGCTGTTACTAATGTCGGCATTCGCCTGCGGGGTAATACGTCGCGAAATGCTACCAGAAAATCATACAAGCTGTCCTTCAATGCATTTTCTCCAGGCCGCACTTGTCACGGATTACGAAAGATCAATATGAATGGCGAGCACAATGATCCATCGATCATGCGTTCCGCTTTGTGCTGGTCGCTTTTCCGGGATATGCGCTTGCCTGCTTCACGAACGGGATATACACTTTTGTACATCAACAACACCCTCTTTGGATTGTTTGTCAATGTTGAGGAGATTGACGAGGAGTTTGTCCAGGCACGGTTCGGGTCAGCTAAAGGAAATTTATTCAAATGCTTGTGGTTAGGCGATCCAGCAGATCTAACCTATCGCAGCGACGGACGCTACGACCTGGTGGGCGGTGGTGAAACATACCAGCTGCGCACGAACGAAGAATCAAACGATTTCAGTGACCTGGCACATTTTATTGATCTGCTTAACAATACTCCCGACACTAATTTTGCCACGGTGATCGAGACAGTATTGAATGTCGAACTGTTTATCCGTTGGATGGCTGTTGATACACTGTGCGGCAGCTGGGATGACTACCGGTATCTTGCTAACAACTATTTTCTGTATAATGATCCTGTTCAAAAACGTTTTTGTTTTATACCGTATGATTATGATAACACGCTTGGTGTCGACTGGCTCCAGCGGAACTGGGCAACCCGGGATCTTAACGACTGGGACAGTCATGGCGGGTCAAGACCGTTATCAAAGCGAGTTCTTGCTGTTCCACGCTGGCGCAGACTGTATAACCAATACCTGGCAGACTTTGCCGCGGGACCGTTCAATACCGGCAGCATGACACAAGCAGCAGTATCCCTGAAAGCCGGCATACAGTCTGCCGCTGAATTGAGCTATGCGCATGTCCCGCAGGACTGGGGATTTAATGGTAACGATTTTAACGCATCCCTTACTACACCGGCAACGTACGATCCATATACCGGCGGCGGTTCAGGGGATCATGTGACCTACGGCATCCTTCCCTATGTGGCAGCCAGGAATGGTTCTCTGCCTGCCCAGTTGGACAGCATAATTATCAGTTTGAATGAAGTTGCTGTTTCCAACACATCCAGCATTACGGACGAAAACGGCAGGTCTGTTCCGTGGTTGGAATTATATAATCCTTCCTTCGATGCAGTTTCTTTATCAGGATTATATCTTACCGATACGTTATCGACACCGCATATGTGGGCACTGCCTGACACCACCATAGCGGCACGCGGTTATG
The DNA here is from genome assembly GCA_964499565.1 of uncultured bacterium. Lineage (GTDB taxonomy): Bacteria > Auribacterota > UBA3054 > UBA3054 > CAZCLS01 > CAZCLS01. The sequence continues at coordinate 655 of CAZCLS010000625.1, read as the reverse complement.
TACTGCTTTGGATGGATGGACATTCTGAACGGGGAACTATGCATTCGCCATTCAGCGTTACAACAAATTCCACACTGCATCTTATCAACGGTTCTGATGAAATAGACCGGCTGTCACTTCCTTCGATTTCAGCTCAATACAGTTATGGCCGCTATATCGACTGGCACAACCATGAACGGCAGTTCGCCATTCCGACTCCGGGTGAAGCAAACCGGCTGATTCCCCTGCCTGCCCCGGCAATACTGGTAAATGAATTTCTTGCGGATAACGATACGATCATATCCAATCCGGTTGACGGTGATTTTGACGACTGGGTAGAACTGGTAAATCCCGGCTCGGAGCCGGTACAATTACGCGGAACGTTTCTTTCCGACTCATCCTCACAACCGCTGAACTGGTATATTATCGAACCCGTCGAGCTGGCACCGGGAGCGCATCTGATTATCTGGGCAGACAGTCATCCTGAATACGGCAACCTGCATGCAGCGTTCAAGCTGAGTAAAAGCGGTGAAGAACTTCAGGTTACCGGGAGCGGCAGCAATACGGTAGTCGATTATATTCTGTATGGGCAGCAAGTTGAGGATATATCGCGCGGCAGGTTTCCCGACGCCTTTGGCGGACCGTCAAACATGACAGCGTTTATGCCGATGGAACC
>CAZCLS010000624.1:0-2546 GCA_964499565.1 uncultured bacterium | reverse complement strand
TGGATCAACTCGAAGCGTATATGTTAAAAGGCTTTTCGCTTTAAAAACAGCACAAGCATACCTGTCAGGAATAAAGCACAACCCGACAAAGGTTCCGGAATAAATTCATACGCGCCCATATCAACCCGGTTGCCAACAATGCGGGGATTGCCGGCCTCATCGGGAGAAAACAGCATCCAGACCATATTGGACCCGCTGTCGCGGCAGGGCGAAGCAAACGTCAGCTGGTAATCGGCAGCGAACAAGGGGTTGGAGAAAACATTATCACCGGCATCGGCCCCGGGCGGCAGTGCGGGCCAGGTGCAGGAATGGTCATAGGAAACCAGGTCGGAGGGATCGAAATAATTTACGCCGTTGGAGAGGGCGGCATTGCCGTACACGATAGAATTATGCACATAAGAGGGCACATCGCCGAAGAACGGAACATAGTAGAGACCGCCGCCGTCATTAGCGCTGAAGTTGCCGGCAACAGTACAGTTAACCGCGGAGCCGCCCGAGACCATCAATATGCCGCCGCCGCCGAAGCGGGCACCACCGCCGAAGGGGAGCGCCGGTGTGTTGTTGCTGATGATGGCGCAATTCTGAACCAATGCATCGGCGGAGCAGCCAACACCGCCGCCGCCGGACGCGGCGGAATTATGGGTTACCTGGCAGGCAAAGGCAACGCTTTTATTAACAAGCCACAGCCCGCCGCCGACCGCCGCGGAATAATTACCGGTAATCGTGCAGAATTGAACAATACCCTGTTCAACGTTAACGCCGCCGCCGGGATTGGGGGAAGAACCACCGGTCAGAGTAAAGCCATCGATGACAAAACCTTCGGCATCCAGTTGAAAGCAACTGCTGTCCGGCCCGGCCTGAATGAACGTTTCATTGGGACCGTGGGTGCTCGAAAGCATGCCGAAAGCGGGAGTGGTCAGACGGGTTTCGGGGAGCTGAGGATAGGCGCCGGGAGCGACTAAGACAAGACTGCCCTGTTCGGCGGCGTCCAGAGCGGAAACGATGTTTGTTGCCGCGGCAGTCCAGTTAGTATAGGGTGACTGATGGGTGCCGGTAAGAGAAACGAAATGAACAATCTGTTCATAGGCGCCGATATCAACGCTACCGTCATAGACGCGCGGATGGCCGTCCGGGTCGGTAGTACCGGCCATCCAGGCCATATTGGAACCGCTGTTCACACAGCCGGAGGATTGTCTGAGGCGGAAACAGCCGAATGAAGGCGAAACGAATTCAGGATCATTGGTTATTGTTCCACCGGCGTTATGTCCGGCAGGAACAGAAGGCCAGGTACAGCAGTCGGCGAATTGAAAGGCGTTTTCGGGGTCTGCGAAATTAGGATTATTCGAAAAGGCGACGTTTTGGTAGATGATCGAATTCTGAACAAGGGTGGTAACCAAGCCGATGGAAGGGTGGGACATGTAGAACACGCCGCCGCCGTCATTGCGGCTCTGATTGCGGGCGACGGTACAATTGATCATCGAGCCGCCGGAGAGAAAGAAGACGCCGCCGCCGCCCAGGCGCATACCGCCGAACCCCGGAGGAAGAGGATCAGCGGGAGAGAGGTTATCATAGACAAGGCAATTGAGCATCTCGCCGGTGGCGGTAAAGATGGCGCCGCCGCCGCCCCAGGCGGCAGTATTATGAAACAGAATACAGTTTTCGGCGCTGCCGCCCTGCAGGTCGATACCGCCGCCGAACTGGGCGGAATAATTATCACGAATAATGCAGTTGCGGAGAGTGCCGCTGTTAATGCGGGCGCCGCCGCCGAATTCAGACGGTTCGCTGCCGCCTGCCAGGGTAAAGCCGTCCACAACAGCATCCGGATGGGAAAGTTTAAGACAGCGGGAGAGACCGTCGGAAAGCAGGACGGTTTGATCCGCCGGTCCGACTGCCTGGAGGGTGACATTGGTTCTGACATCCAGTTCATCAGCTGCGTGATAGATGCCGTTGCTGACAAGGATAGTAGTACCGGGATAAGCGACCAGGAGAACATCGGCAATATTAGTCGCTGCGGTTTTCCAGGTAACAAAGGGACTGACATGAGAACCGTTGGTAGCAGCGTAATAGACGCCGGGAATTTCATAGGCGCCCATATCGACCGTACCGATTTGAATTCGCGGAGTACCGTCCAGATCGGTCGCGTCGGCCATCCAGGCCATGTTCGATCCGGTGCCGGCGCAAGGCGAGAGAGGCTGAAGGTGAAAATTGTTATTGTCATAATCAACGAAGAGCGGATTATTGGTAATCAATCCGTCACCCGGCAGACCGGCGGGAACGCGCGAATAGGCAAACGACCAGCCGCTGCCCTCGGTGTAGACATCCATTTCCGGAAAGAGGAACGCGGGATTGTTATAAAAGATACTGTTGATGATCGAACCGCCGTTAATGCACCAGACTCCGCCGGCACGATTGGTAGCCGTGGTCCAGTTATCGACGACAGTACAATTAATAATATCGCCGCCCCCATCGCAATATATACCGCCGCAGAAAGGAGCTTCACCTTTGATAACGAGACAATTCAGCAAAAGGCCGCCGCCGTTGAAATA
>CAZCLS010000623.1:0-2551 GCA_964499565.1 uncultured bacterium | reverse complement strand
ACTCACGACTCACGACTCACGACTCACGACTCACGACTCACGACTCACGACTCACTACTCACGACTCACGACTCACGACTCACTACTCACGACTCCTTGATAACCAATAACAGAATTTATGCTATACTAGATAATTGAACAACACATTACTAACATAGAGTGCTGGAGGCAACCATGAAAACGCTCCGTACCTTCACTTCCGTTTCTTACCTGATTCTAATACCGTTCCTCCTTCTGACACTATCAGTACAGACCGTTACAGCATCGGATGATGAGGTACAGCCGGTATCGACGGGCGAGATGATGGCTAACGCGAATCCGCCGATCGTTATTCTCGCTGACCCGAATATCAATAACAATCGGGTACCGCCGCCGGACTGGTTTACCTTTCAGGGCCCCACACCTTCACCGGCACCGGCCGGGATTATTATGAATTTTCTGCCGGCTGGATCGGCGGACGCGAAATGGGGAGACGTAACCATACCGTGGCCGGCTGATGCTATCGATGCGGCGATGTATGCAGCCAGGATCTGGTCCAGCGGATTGAATACGACGGTGCCGATCACGATCAATGCCGGCTGGGTCAACAACCTGGCATCCGGAGTGCTCGGACACAGTGGGACACTCTGGTTCCATCGGAATTTTACCGGGACGCCGCGCGCGGATACCTGGTTCCCGGTATCTCTGGCAAATACACTGTATGGATCGGACCTGGAGCCCACGAGCGCTGATATCTATATGGGGTTCAGCAGCACGTTCAACTGGTATATCGGTACCGACGGCAACACCCCGAATAACAACTATGACCTGGTCAGTGTCGTATTGCATGAAATCTGCCACGGGTTGGGATTTGCCGGTTCAATGGGCTATTCCAGCGGTCAGGGATCATGGGGACTGAACTCATTGCCGACCAATCCAATTATATATGACCGGTTTGCCGAGGATAATGTCGGTAACACATTGCTCAATACGACAATCTATCCGAATCCGTCGGCAGCGCTTGGTTCCGCTCTGACCAGCGGCAATATCTTTTTCGACGGCTATTACGCCAATCTAGCCAACGGGGGCTCACGGGTACCACTATACGCGCCCTCGAGCTGGAAACCGGGATCAAGTTTCTCACACCTTGGGGAAACATATAATAACACGATTAATGCCTTAATGACGTTCTCCCTGGGATTTGGTGAATCAGTGCACAGTCCCGGTCCGGTCACTAAGGGATTGCTGCGGGATGTGGGCTGGACATTCACGACCATATTTTTACTTCCACCGTCCGGAGTCTCGGCAACGGATGGAACCTATACCGATAAAGTGCGTCTGACATGGAGTTCCAGTGCCGGAGCCACACATTATATTGTTTACCGTAATACAGCCGGCCCGGGGGAGCTGCTGACGCCGTTAACCGGTGAGATATTAGAGACACAATATGAAGATACTGACGTTGAACCGGGGAAGAGATACTACTATTGGGTGAAAGCGGGGAGTGCCTGGGGAATAAGCGGATTATCAGCGTATAATGCGGGCAATGTGCTTAGTCCGCCCGAGACGATTTCAGCGCAGAAAGGAGAGAATCTCTATGCCATCCAGGTATCCTGGAGCGCAAGCCCCGGCGCGACGTATTATGCACTATACCGGAATACGGTTAATGATCAAGCCACTGCTCAACAGCTGTCAGACAATATAGCCGGGACAAGCTATAACGATTCCCGCCGGCATATCGCGACGACCTATTATTACTGGCTCAGAGCACGAAATGCTAATGGCTGGAGTGTTTATTCCGATGCCGTTATGGGCTATACGAAATATGAGGTAGCGGTGACTCCGGGTGAATGGAAATACAAAGATGGGAAAAAGAGTGACAAGGTTAAAGGCAAGAATGTAACACCAGTCCTGTCGCCGTACCTGAACAGCGGGTTCGAAATCGGCATACGTGATCCGGCAACGGATATGATCGTAAACGGTCCGCATGTACTGACAACCAAAAATGAAAAGGTCTGGTTCTATAAAGAGAAAAAGACGGTAGCGATCAAATACAAAGAAGTCTACAACGAAAAGAAAGCCCAGTATAAAACACAGGTGAACTATACCGTCTGGGGAGATATACCCCCTACCAATACGGTGTTTGTGCGCAAGCCGGGTGAACCGTCAAGTTTAGTTACTGATGTAGAATTCATCCTGGTGCCGACCGGAAAGGTGGATCAGGACGGTTGGGAGACGCTGCAGGAAGAATAATCGCTGTAGAATATCTCGAAATAATTTTCGTATCAGAGCAACGTCTGATGTACCTGTAGTGAAGACAAAGTAAGGAACCAGGAGTTTGTTATACATGGGGTCGCAGGTAAGTGTTGCATGTATTTTTATAGAAAAAATCGGTTATTATCAGGATTGTTGCATTCAATGAAGATTTCTATAATTATGATATGCAAACACTTATAATATTAATTGCAAAAAGTATGCAAAAAAAAGGGACGTTGTACGTATATAGTAGTGAAAGGCATTACTACAAAAAAGCACATGACCAGACAAGCTGAAATAAAACTATAGCAGTAAG
>CAZCLS010000622.1:0-2564 GCA_964499565.1 uncultured bacterium | reverse complement strand
GAATTCTGCGCGACAGGTGATTTTTTGTTATATTTCAGATAGATCAGAGACCCGCACAGGAACAGGACGCCCAGTACCAGGAACGCTATGATGCGGTACAGTTGATCCAGCCGGCTGAGGTCAGAAAAGAACACCTTCCAAACCACAATGCCGAATAATACCAGTCCTGTGTATCGTATCATGCGACGGTCGGTGCGAATGCCTGCTCCAATCAGACCGAGAGCAAACAGCGACCAAACAATCGAGACGCCGCCGGCTCGTAAGCCCGGCAGAAAAGCATACAGAAACGAACTGGTTTCAAATGTAAGGTAGACAAACAGCAGAATCAGTGCTATAACAGCCGCCATGACCGCCAGAAAACGGTAATGTGCCGCCGCCTTTCCGCCCGCCATTCTGCCGACCAGTGTAAAAAACACGATCACGGCCCCAAAATCGATCAGACGCATTAGAACGGGTATTCCTGTATAGGCTACCTGGTAATTCTGGCCGATAAGTACCGGTTTCCATTCGGCTATATCTAATGCAACGAATTTTATGAGGAGCCCGGCACTTACTATCGCGATTGCCACGATCACTATGTCGTAAACAGCTTGCTTTCTTAACGTCATTACCAGTAAACTTCCCAGGCCGATCCAGATCAGTGTCAACGACGGCAGGCGGAACGGCGGGAAGAATGCGCTGAAGAAACTGTTGAACTCCAGCTGCATATATACAAACACCAGGAATGCCGCGACCAGGAATACAATAACAGCAATACTCCGTCCCGGCACAATCGCGGGTATATCGTTCTCCGGTGACACTATTTTTTCTCCTGCCGCTTCTCCTTCACGGCGTAATAACCACCAGGCACACCCTAATGATCCAATCGGTACGCCAAACAGCACCAGGCGTTCAAGCAACAGCAGCATATACTGCCCAAACGGCAGAGCACTGAGCTGGAGCACATCCGCGCCGCTGAATTTCCCCGGCAGATCGAGGATCCCCAGCCGAAACAGTACTATGCCATACACAATAAACGCCAGCCAGCGCAGGAACGAACTACCCAGCCGCGTCGCCAGCCATAACATTACCAGAGCCTGCACCGACCAGCTCACCGTCAGCCACTCTTTCGTCAGCAGCATCGGCAGGGTCATGGTCAGGAAGAATGATGCCAGAGCCAGAAACGTCAGTAACATGGTTCTGTCAAGCAGCTTGCGGTACAGGAACAGGTATATGTGACCAATGTAAAAAATCGTCAGACCAATCGTCAGTGCCGCTACCCATTCGCGGCTGTACGCGCCTGATACTAAATAATAGCCATGGCCGAAAAGGATACCGGCATTGACAAGCATTGCCAGTACTTCCAGCAGAGTAACGTTCTGTTTGCGCGCGAAGTAATACACGAAATTGACGCTGGAAAATAACACGAAGAACGCCAGCAGAAAGGGAAATACCTGCCAGAAATCTCCGGTCGTGTAAAATTTTGAAAATGCAGCGAAATACAAAACGTATGTTCCCAGCATCGCCAGATAATTCAGCAGATGCCAGCGTTTATACCAGGCTATCCCAACCACGCCGATGCCCAGCAGCACCAGGTAGCCATATAATCCAGGAAAGTTCTTCTCCCCCGTGCTGAGCAGTATCGGTGTCGCATAACCGCCAATAATGCCAAGCAGCGCCGCTAACAGAGAATTAAATTGTACCGCCAGGAATCCGGCGCTGAATGTTATTACTATCATCAGGCCGAACGCGACATACAGATTAATGAGATCGTACATATTGGCCGCGGCAAACACACTGAAATACAGTGTAGCCAGGCCGCCGCCCAGCAGGCCCTGGCCGATTAGATGATACTTTTTGCCCATCAGGCGCAAACCGCCCCCTATCAGAGCCAATCCAACTATGACACTTATCGCTATGCGTCCTTCGGGTCCGAGCCAGCCGCGGTCAATTGAGTATTTAATGAAAAATCCCATGCCTACGACAAATACCACAACACTGATCCGCAGCAGCCAGTTTGTGGCCACCGCGTATTCATAGGAAACATCCGGTGAACGATGGTCGGCGCCGATAATTATCCAGTTCCAGATCTGACGCAGAATAACCGCTGCCTTTTGCTCAAATGCCGATGGCTCACGCGGCGGAACCGGGGAGGGTGTCGGACGTTTTGCTGCAGGCGCTACCGCCGGGCGCTGTGCGGGAGTACTGCGCTGTTGAGCAGTAACCGGTGCGGACGCGCGGACGGGTTGTGCAGGTGTTGGTGTTGGCGCAGGCGTTGGTGTTACCACGGTGCGGGACGGCGTGATTACCTGCGTGGCTGGATGTTGCGATGATACCGGTTTCTCCGGCTGACGTTTTTCTTGCGGCGCTGGAGTAACGGTTGTGGTATCCGCTTGCTCTTTTTTGGTTTTGCCGTATACCGTCAGGTGCAGGGCGTAGATTTCCTCCCGTAGTTTCTGCAGAAATTTATCGGTTCGGTCCGCCTGCTTTCCCTGCACGTTTAAAATACGTAGCAGCATGGCAAAAATAACGATCAGTGCAATCCCGATCAGCAAACAGAACACAAACAGTACTTCCTCCATAGC
>CAZCLS010000621.1:0-2572 GCA_964499565.1 uncultured bacterium | reverse complement strand
AGATGTATCCCTGCAGTATTCCTTTCTCTACAATCGTCATCTCACGCGTCGGTACACCTTCGGAGTCAAACGCGCTCGATAAAAATGATCCCGGTACCCTCGGCTCGTCTCTGATTGTTATGATCTCCGCCGCAACCTGCCGCCCGATTTTGCCTTTAAACCTGCTGGCGTTCTCCTGCACCGAACGCGCGTTCACCAGTGAACTCACTGTCCATAATATTTCTCCCGTTATGTCGGGACTCAATAAGACATGCCCCGTCATCTTCGGTGCCGGGCGCGCTCCCAGTGATTCAACGACTCCTTTAGCAAACCTAACAGCTATCGATTCGATCTCAGCGTGCATCCTGCCCCAGGTTACATCCATGGCCATCTCATGGTCAAATGACGATACTTGGCTCCCCTCGCGAGCCATTCCCATCAGAACACAGCGTGAATATGTGCTGTCTTCACGCACATCTATCCCGCGTGAGTTCGCAAGTTCATATCTGGTTCTTTTAGTCTGGACAATGCAGGAATCTATTGTCACGCGCGGATCATAGCCGCGCGCCATGTCTACCAACTCTTTCGCGGCAGCCAGGCATGTTGCCAGGTCCGGCTCATTCTCATCGTACAATCCTTCAATAGCTTCCACCGGCTCCGGTTCAGGTAAGCATAACGCCTCATCGGCTTTCGACGCGTTTGCAAGCGCAAGTGATTCCGCGATTATTTCAGGCATTGCCTGTTCGTCGTTCGTACTCGCTGTCGCGGCCTTGTTGCCCGCAAACGCTTTTACGGACAGGCTCGTATCCGTATCCGATTTTAATGTTTTCAGAGTGTTGCTCTCGAAAAATACATACCGTGTCGATGAACCCACCCGCTTTACCTGCGCGTCAGTCGCTCCCGCCGCACATACCGCGTCGATATAGCCTTTTACCGCTTTCATACTTTTCCTCCTATCTTCACGGTGCACCGCAGATGCGGCCCGCCGCCATCAACACGCGCGGCCTGATGCTTGCCGCAGTATCCATGGCCCATATCTAACATCACATCGTTGCCTACCATGTCCGCTGATGCCAATACTTCAAATGCCTGGCCCGATATCGTTACTCCTTTTAATGGTGTCGTTATTCTGCCACCCTCTATCTTCCAGGCTTCATTAACCATAAACATGAATTCAGCATTCGCATCCGCCTGACCACCGCCCGCGTTCTTTAAATATATCCCGTCTCCCGTCGATGCTATTATCTCCTCCAGGGTGCTCTCCCCACCTTCGATATATGTGTTCCGCATCCGGATCAATGGCTCATCCTTATAGGTGAATGCTCTGGCATTGCCCGTATTTTTAACCCCGAACCCGCAGGCGCTCTCCGCGTCATGCAGATACGATTGTAATATTCCTTTTTCGATTATCGCCGTCTTAGCCGGTCGGTTGCCCTCGTCATCTACCAAAAGGTTTCCCGCTGCGCCATGGTCGAAAGACGGTAGCGGGTCATCGACCATTGTAATCCGCTCATTAGCCACCATCTGGCCCAGTTTGCCTTGCGTTATTGCTCCCGCTAAGACAAAATCAGCTTCTACGGTGTGCCCTATCGCTTCGTGACACAATAAACCGACAACCGATGGATCTAATACCGCGGTCGCCATCCCGCCCGGAGCCATCGCCGCGTTCAATTTGTTCACCGCCATGCTTACCGCCTGTTCAGGCATCCGCGACGGTTTGTGATGCCGGAATAACTCTCCCCAGCCCCCCGTCGCGCCGCAGCTCATCATCCCTGTTTCCATCTGCGTGCCGTCCCCTGCTACCGCATGCACCATGAACATACCCTTCGGGTCATGCAGACTCACATCAGTACCATAACTTGTCACGATGATTTTGTCATCCGTGTATTCGCTGTAACTCGCTTCCGCATTCGTAACAGCGGCGTGTAATTTTCGCGTTTCCTCTTCCGCTTTTCTGACTAACTCGATCTTTTCTTCTATCGCAATCTGCTCAAAGGGCCGCTCCTCCCGGGCCGCAAAATCTCCTGTTAAAGGATCATTACTCACTCCACCCGTTTCCCGCAACCCTTTGCCGACTACCGCCGCCGCGTGCGCGTCTTTTAATGCCCGGTATATCCCTTCCCTGCTCGTGTCCGCCGTGCTCGAAAATCCCCATACTCCGTCTACCAGTATCCGGGCACCTACTCCCGCGATTACACCTGCTCCTATATTTCGCACTATACCGTTCTCTATTGTTACCCGCATCGATTTGCGCCGGTGATACCGCAGTTGTATTACTCCCGGCAACGCTGTAACAAGTTCTCGTAAAATATCTCTCATTGTGTTCGTTTGTCCTTAGTCATTACGTTGTAGTCCCAAAAGCCTTACCCTTCGTCACTTCCGCCTGAAAACAAATCCGGAAATTCTTCCCGCTTCGATTGCGGTGTCTTCTTTGCCCGCCGGCTTCTCTTCCCGGATTTTTTCTCCGGTTCATCCCCGATTAGCGCCGCTTCATCGGCCGACGGCTCTTCGTTTTTCCGATCTTCAACCACTTCTTCCCCTACCGCCGCTTCCGTTATTGATGCGTCTTCAGCTTGCAGATCATGCTTCTCTT
>CAZCLS010000620.1:0-2583 GCA_964499565.1 uncultured bacterium | reverse complement strand
CAGGCAAAGGAACCCTATCCGCCGCCGCAGGCGGGAAAAACAATTCACATTCACGCTGTTATCAGTCCGGCTGATGGAGTGCCGGTGAATGGCGCGTTTTTTGTGTGTGAAGAGCAAATCGGTTCCTGGCCGGGCATGCCGCCTCAGAATGGATATGCATTGTATGTCAACAATAATACATTGTCCGTCGGTGTTCGGAATTGGCATAATGACACGGTCTTTACCGCCGACGAACCACTGCCGGATGGAGAGGTGATGATAGACTTCAGCTTGAAGCCGGATGGAGCTGTAGAGTTGAAAGCGAATGGCGATGTGGTTATTGAAGAAAAAGCTCCGGAAGGCCTGCCTCTCAGGCGCGGAAGACAGGAACTGCTGGCCCCGAACATCCATGTCGGTGCAGGTCATCCCTGGGGAAAACCGATCGGGGAGTATGACCACAAAGCCGATTTCAGCGGAACGATACACGAAGCGGTTTTGCGATTGGAAGGGTGATAATCCGGCGGTCACAAACAATCAAACGTATCTGTAACCGGACTCGCTGAGTCCGGAGCTGAATATTTCGATGCGCAATTGACAAAAAGCGTGAAATAGTGTACTTTGTTTCCATCTAATAGTTATATAGTTTACCTAGGAGTATGTCATGTTTTTTCGTCTGATAGTTCCGGTACTGCTTCTCATCTGCAGCCTGGCCTTTGCCGCTCCCGGCATTTCTTCCAACCAAACAAAGATTGCGGCTGCTGTCCTGCCTCCACACCTTAAAGACTGGTCCGCCCGCGCGGTGGAAGTGTTCGGCTGTCGCAATGTAACCTGGGAAGCCGGCGAGGCAACCATTACAAACGGTGTGATCACAATTGTCAATAAGGGTGAACTCCGCAAACATGTGATGTACTCACCAACGGTTTTGACCGGCAATTTTGTCCTGACTGTACAGGTAAAAGGCGGTGATTTTATAGGCCTGGTTCGTGCCGATAGTAAACCGGGCTTTCTGGGCCTGCAGATTCCCGGAAATGCCATGCGGTCATTTGTGATTGAACGCAGCGGCCCGGAAATTATTTTTACCGTTGACGGATATCAACAGCCGTACAGAAAATACGATGCGGATGAGTCAACGGATTTCCTGTTCGGCATCATTCTCAAAAAAGGCAAATCTTGTGAAATCAACGGATTTTCCCTGAATGCCAAACCTGTTGCCGTGCCAAAACCGGGAAAAAGCGTCCCGGGTAAAGCCGATCAAAACACAGTGCCGGGAAAAAATAAAGTGGTGTTAAAAAAATAATAAAACAGCTGATTCACACGGGAGTGTACCATGAAGTATGAACCGAATTGGGAGTCCCTTAAACAGTATTCAGTTCCACAATGGTTCCAGGATGACAAACTGGGCATTTTCATTCACTGGGGCGTGTATGCCGTGCCGGCGTTCGGCAGCGAGTGGTATCCCCGTAATATGTATATTGAGGGTTCCCGGGAGTTTGAGCATCACCGTAAAACATGGGGCTCACAGTCTGAGTTCGGGTACAAGGATTTCATTCCAATGTTTACTGCCGAAAAATGGAATCCGGATGCCTGGATTGAACTGTTTAAACAGTCCGGCGCACGCTATGTCGTACCGGTCGCCGAACACCATGACGGTTTTCCGATGTATAACAGTTGCTACACGGAATGGAATGCAGCGCGTAAAGGGCCATGCCGGGATATTATTGCCGAACTTGCAACCGTCTGCCGCCGGGAAGGTTTGAAGTTCGGCGTATCGTCCCACCGTGCCTTCAACTGGCATTATTACAAGTTCAGAACTAATTTCGACAATGGTAACTCAGAGTTCCATAAACTTTATGGTGTGCCGCACCTGGATGAAGAACCGGTCAGTTATGAATTTGTGCTGGACTGGTATGCCCGGGTGCAGGAGTTAGTTGATTTCTTTTCGCCTGACATCCTCTGGTTTGATTTCGGCTGGCATCGCGACGAATTCGGTCCCTGGCGTCCGCGGGTCGCGGCTTATTATTACAACCATGCCCTCGAACACGGCTATGAACCCGTCCTCCAGTATAAAGACAAATTTCCCGACGGTGTCGCGGTGCTTGATATCGAACGCGGCAAACTGGACGCGATCAGGGACCAGTACTGGCAAACTGACACGTCGGTCAGCTACAAGTCCTGGGGTTATATTGCAAATGATGAATTCAAAAGCGTAACATCGATCGTGCATGACCTGGTTGATATAGTCAGCAAAAACGGCAATCTTCTGCTGAATATCGGTCCTCGCGCGGATGGAACCATACCGGATGAAGCCGCTGCCTGCCTGCGCGGTCTGGGTGACTGGCTGAAAATTAACGGAGAAGCCATTTACGGCACCCGATGCTGGAAAACGTTTGGAGAGGGTCCGACCGGTGTGCCTAAAGCGTTCGATGAAAAAGCTCAGCCTGCCTATACGTCCGATGATATCCGGTTTACGGTCAGGGACAATAATCTGTATGCCATCGCCCTGGGCTGGCCCAGTGAAACCATTAAAATTTCCACATTGGGAACTGGACTGGATTTGCTGACCGAAGAAATATCCGAAATTACAATGCTTGGCAGTAACGAATC
>CAZCLS010000619.1:0-2591 GCA_964499565.1 uncultured bacterium | reverse complement strand
CGGATGTGCAGGTTGTGCTTGACACAATGATATCCAGGGAAATGGAACTGCAGACAACAGCGGGTGTATGGTACACCATGCGCATACAGCCCTATCGAACACTTGAGAATGTAATCGAAGGAGCGGTAATAACGTTTGTAGACATTACGAAACGCAAGCAGGCGGAGATTGTGCTGAAAGCAAGTGAGACCTATTTCAAACAATTCACGGAGACATTGCCGCAGTTGGTATTGACATTCGATCCGCAAGGGCAGTGTGACTATCTGAGTCCGCAATGGGTTGCATTTACCGGGGTAGCCGAAAAGCTGCAGCGCGCGGAAGGATGGATTCAGCAGGTGCATCCTGAGGACCGGAAAGGATTAAAGGCGGCCTGGGAAAAGGCGTTAACAAGCGCAAGGAATTTCACGATAGAATCTCGCATACGGCACCAGGGTGGAGAATACCAATGGTTTACTGTAAGCACCAGTAAAGTGCAGGACGAAAACAACCGGATACATAAATGGTTTAGCCTGATATTACCACGTAAGGAATAATCTAATGAACGAGAAAGCCAAGCGAAACGATTTATCAGAAGAACCGGATAAAGCACTGCGTTTGCAGGCGGAAAAGATTATCCTTGAGAAAATGATCCCGAATACGGAAGACACCGAAGAGCTGACCGTTGAAGAGACACGCGCGCTGCTCTACGAGTTACGGGTTCATCAGATCGAACTGGAGATGCAGAACGAAGAGTTACGCCGGACGCAGGAGCAGCTGGAAACGGCACGGGCAAAGTATTTCAGCATATATGACCTGGCGCCGGCAGGGTATTTTACACTATCTGAAAACGGATTGATTGTAGAAGCCAATTTATGCGCGGCAAACATGGTGGGAATGGAACGAAAGGAGTTGGTCATGCAGCCGATCTCACGCTTTATTCTGAAAGACGATCAGGACATCTATTACCTGCACCGCAAAAAACTATTCAAAGTGGGCGAAACGCAAGTGTGGGAACAACGTATGGTAAAAAGTGACGGAACGTCTTTCTGGGTGTATCTTGAGGCATCAACAGTGCAGGCCGAGGATGACACACCGTTGTGTCTGCTGGTGGCGAGTGACATCAGCGCGCGTAAGCTGACGGAAGAAGCTCTAGGCAAGAGTGAGCAGGAGAACGCCTTCAGAGCGGAACTGCTTATGAAGGCGCCGGCGATAGCGGCCTTTCACGACAAAAACATGAATATTGTCTGGGCGAATGAAGCCTACGAAAAGGCGACGGGATTATCCGCCAGGGACATGGCTAATAAGAAATGTTACACAGTCTGGAATCTAAGCAAGTCGTGTCGCAACTGTCCGGTGGCAAAGGCCATAGAGACAGGCGAGTCGCAGGAGGCGGAGATAACACCAAAGAACCAGGAGCATTGGCCCGAGACGCAGGGGTCATGGCTTTCACGAGCGACTCCTGTACGGAATCAGAGCGGGACAATAATCGGAGCAATCGAAATCGCCTTTGAAATCACTGCTCTTAAACAGGCCGAAGAAGCGCTGGTGGAAAGTGAGGCAACAGTCAGGAAGAAGCTCAAAGCACTAGTAGAGCCGGAGGGAGACGTAGGAAATCTGGCATTAGCGGATATCATTGACCGGGAGGCATTGCAGAGCATTTTGGAAGACTTCTACCGGCTAACGAATATTGGCAGTGCGATACTGGATATAGAAGGAAATATACTGGTTGCAGTCGGCTGGCAGGATATCTGCGTAAACTATCACCGCAAGCATCCCGAAACGCTTAAGAATTGTCTGGAAAGTGATCTCGTCCTCAGCAAAGGAGTGCAGACCGGTACATTCAAAGCATACAAGTGCAGGAACAACCTGTGGGACATAGCGACGCCGATACTAGTAGGGGACAAAAAACTTGGCAGTATATATCTGGGCCAGTTTTTTTACGAGGATGAAGTTCCCGACATTGAACTGTTTCGGAGCCAGGCCCGGGAATATGGATTCGATGAAGATGAATACCTAGCGGCGCTAAACCGGGTACCGCGCTGGAGCCGGGAGCGGGTAAACACGGCCATGACGTTTTATCTGAAGCTGGCTGAGATGATATCATCATTAGGCTACAGCAGGTTGAAACTGTCGCGAACGTTAGTCCAGAAAGAACAGGCAATAGACCAGTTAGCCGAAAGCGAAGCAAACTTGAGGGAAGCGCAGGATATCGCGCGAATAGGGCGATGGAAACTCGATCTGGCGACCAATCACCTGGAATGGACGGCCGGGATTTATTCCCTGCTGGAAGTCCAGCGCGAGAACTTTGCGGCAACATACACATCATTCATGCATTTCATTCATCCTGATGACCGAGCCCTGGTCGACAAAGCCTACCGAAATTCTGTTGCGAACAAGACCACGTATGAAATCGAACATCGAATAGTGCTGAAAGACGGGCGGATAAAATGGGTCAACGAGATAGGGAGGACCGAGTATGATGAATCGGGCAACCCGGTATGTTCGATCGGGATAGTGCAGGATATAACCGAGCACAAGAAGGCTGAGGAGGAAAAAAACATGTTAGAAGCTCAGCTTCAGCAGGCGCAGAAGATGGAAACGGCGGGATTGCT
>CAZCLS010000618.1:0-2591 GCA_964499565.1 uncultured bacterium | reverse complement strand
AAATAAAGTGACAATTCGGTGTCAGGCACTGATTTGTCACTTTGTTTTTGCTATCATCCGAATTATGAGCACTTTATAAAGTGAACTATCAGCACCTGGCACCGAATTGTCACTTTGTTGGGGGTGAACCTTTTTCATCCCATTGCGGATTTTGGGCAGGATGTTCCATTGCCTGAAACGGTCTGATTTACTATAATACAGAACTGGTATTTAACACATAGTACGAGAATACAGAATGGTAAAATTATTACTTGTCGGGCTGGGCGGATTCATCGGCGCGGTCGGAAGGTACGCGGTATCGGGCTGGGTGCACGCCCTGTTCAGGAAGTCAGAATTTCCCATAGGAACCCTGACGGTAAACATCGTCGGCTGCCTACTGATAGGATTGCTTGGCGGTCTGGTTGTGCACAAAAACCTGTTTGGTCAGGATTTCCGGTTATGTGTAATGATCGGTCTGCTGGGCAGTTTTACCACCTACTCCACCTTCAGCTATGAAACGCTGGCACTGCTGCAGGAAGCGCGGCTGGTCGCGGCGCTTCTGAACATATTTCTGCACCTGAGCGTCGGTCTGCTGGCGGTGTACGCGGGTTATACACTTTCTAATGTTTAACGGCAAGGATGCATTATGCTGCCATCACAAGGAAAAATACTACGGATTTTTATTGGTGAAAACGACCGCTATGAAGGGACAGTGCTGTATGAATGGATTGTTCGCGCCGCCCGGGACGAGGGCATGGCGGGTGCGACTGTCCTGCGGGGCATGGAAGGCTTCGGCGCCCACAGCAGACTGCACACGGCCAAGATTCTGCGGTTGTCGGAGGGGTTGCCGATCGTGATTGAGCTGATTGATACCGAGGAAAAAATAGAAGCGTTCATAGCACGCATAGATCCCGCCATCGAAGAAGGCCTGGTTGTGGTAGAGGACGTTTCGGTCAGGTTCTACCGCTCGCGCAAAGGCAAAACGGGGCAGGCCGGATGATGAAATGGATCAGAACGCATTGAAGGATTATACAAAGTAACATGGCAGTTATTCGGGCACAGGGAATTACAAAAGAGTTCGGCGCGCAATGCGTGCTGGACGACATTTCATTTGAGATCGGCGACAATGATAAAATCGGCTTGATCGGCGTGAACGGGTCGGGCAAGACGACCCTGATCCGCATACTGCTGGGAATCGATCCACCCACGGCGGGAAGCATACAGCGAAGCTCTGACATCCGGATCGGGTATGTTCCTCAGTACGTCACATTCCAGGAAGATCAGACGGTAATGGACTACCTGATGAAGGAACATCGCGGGGTGGAAGAGAAGCTGCGGACGTGTGAACATCAATTAGCGGAAGCGGCACCCGAAGATGCCGAAAAACGTATGCGGGCCTATCAGCGGGTGCGCGATGAATATGACCGGATAGACGGTGAACTGTACGAAACACAGGCGGAACGGATGCTGGCGGCATTCGGCCTGAACGACAGAATGAACAGGACGGTATCGGTGCTGTCAGGGGGAGAGCAGAATATTCTGGCGATCACCAAGGCGCTTCTGGCGCGGCCGGATTTACTGGTGCTGGATGAGCCGGCCAACCACCTTGATTATGTAGGGATCGCCTGGCTGGAAAATTTTCTGAAGAACTTCAAAGGAGCGGTGTTGATCGTCTCTCACAACCGCTACCTGCTGGACCAGATAGTGACGACCGTGTTTGAAGTATCTCAGGCGCGCTTAGCCCGCTATCCCGGGAATTATTCCGATTACCGGGCCCAGAAATTGCGGCGCCAGATTCAGCAGGAAAAGGAGTATGAAACGTATAGCAGACAGTTGGTCAACCTGGAAGCTATGGTGCTGCGCATCCGGAACATAGCCCAGGCGTATTCCGATAAAAGTTGGGGCAGGCGATTGCGCTCGCGGCAGAGCCAGCTGGATAAACTGAAAAGCAGCGGAGTAGACAGGCCGGAGAATGACCCGAGCGCGGCGACGATACGAATCACGGGTGAGCAGACCCACGCCAACATTGTGTTACGGCTGAGAAATTACCGCAAGCAGTACGGCGACCGGATTTTATTACAGGATGTTGATCTTGATATCACGTCAGGCGAACGGGTGGCGCTGGTTGGGCCGAACGGGAGCGGCAAAACGTCGCTGCTGCGGGATATCATGGAACACGGGCACTGGGACAATCCGGTTATCAGGATCGGTCCGAGCATGAATATCGGCTATTGCGCCCAGCAGCAGGAAGTGCTGCATCCTGAGAGCACTATCTTTATGGAGATCATGGCCTGCGGCGCGCGTTCGAACCAGAACGCCAGAGAAGTGCTGGCACGGTTTCTTTTTTTTGAGGATGACCTGCATAAAAAGGTAAAAAACCTGTCAGGCGGAGAACGCAACCGGCTGCAGTTAGCGCGCTTGATACTGCAGAATCCGAATGTGCTGATACTGGATGAGCCGACCAACCATCTTGACATTCAGACGCGCGAGGCGGTGGAAGCGGCCCTGGACGATTATAAAGGCACCTTGCTGGTAGTATCGCACGACCGTTATTTTCTGGACAAACTGGCTGACAGGGTGCTGGAAGTAACGGATAGAACGCTCCGGGATTT
>CAZCLS010000617.1:1463-2601 GCA_964499565.1 uncultured bacterium | reverse complement strand
ACTACGCGTTCGGGGAGGGAATATTTGCGGTAATATCGGGGGGATTATTAGCGACGCATGGAGCCGCGGCGATGATACTGCTGGAGGCGACGCAATTTGAGTTAGCGTTATTCGGCACGCTGCCATTGGTTTTATCTGCAGTAATGCAACTAGGAGTACCCTACTTAGCGACAAAAATACCTTCACGGAAGGCGGTGGTTATTCTCAGTGTGTGGACGCAAACCTTTTTTGTGGCACTGATAGGATTAAGCGGGTATGCATCGCCGCGGTTTGGGGCAGTGCTGCTGTTGCTATTATTTACTCTGAGTAGTGTATCGGGGGGATTTGGCGGGGGCGTATGGGCATCCTGGATGGCCGACCTTGTTCCGGAAGAGATCCGGGGCAGGTACTTTGCCTGGCGCGACATGAATTTGTGCGGTATCCAGGTAGCGGCGGGAACAGTATCGGGCATCATGATGCAATACTATGGCGGACCGCATCCGGGCTGGCTGGTATTCATGGTAGTGTTCATGACAGCGGCCGTGACGCGATTTTTTTCAGGAGGCATGTTAATGCTGCAATATGAACCGCCGCTGACATACCAACCGTTACAGAAAGACTTTGGGTACATAGAATTCATGCGAAAAATCCCGGGCAGTAATTTTGCGCGATTCACCTTATTTGTGGCTTTAATACAGGGGACAGCCGCGATAGCCTCGCCGTTTTTCAATCCCTATTTTTTGAAAGATTTGCACTTGCCCTACCTGCAATATTCACTGGTATCGAATGCGTATTTAGTCGGCATACTGTTATTTCTACCGTACTGGGGGAAGATAGCCGACCGGCATGGCAACTGGTTTGTTCTGAAAGTATCGGCTCTGGGCGGGGCCCTGCTACCACTTCCTTATCTCTATTTTGACAGTTTTCAGTCATTAATAATCCTGGGATTCACAGCAGGAGTAATCTGGTCAGCGTTCGGACTGTCATCATTCAATTATCTGCTTGACGCGGTCACGCCGGCGAGACGGATACGTTGTTCGGCATATATGACCGCGACAGTGGGCTTTGCAGTTTTTATTTTTGGACTTCTGGGAGGATGGGTAGTGTATTATCTGCAGCCGCTCTGGTTCTGGCATTCGGCCTATCAAAGTCTGTTTAT
>CAZCLS010000617.1:0-1363 GCA_964499565.1 uncultured bacterium | reverse complement strand
CTGTTAAAACCGCCGCATGTGGATGATCCGCGGCAGCGGAGCGGATTATGGTACGCGTTCGGGGACGGGGTATTCGCGATCATTATGTCGGGATTGATGGTAACGCACGGAGCGGCGGCATTAGTATCATTGAACGCGACGCAGTTTGAGATAGCGTTATTCGGCAGTTTGCCGTTAGTACTTTCGGCGGCGATACAGCTGGGAGTACCGTACATATCGGCCTACATTACATCACGGAAAGCGTTAATAATAGTGAGTGTATGGACCCAGACCTTTTTCACGGTACTGGTAGGATTGAGCGGCTATTACATCCCGCAGCTGGCGCCGCACATGTTTGTCATATTTTTCACATTATACGCCACAACAGGGAGTCTGGGGGCCGGGGTCTGGACATCCTGGATGGCCGACCTGGTACCGGACGACATCCGGGGCAGGTATTTCGCGTGGCGCAACACGTATCTGAGCATCATCCAGGTATCGGTGGGGATCGTGTCGGGGATGCTGATGCAATATTACGCCGGGCCGCAGCCGGGCTGGCTGGTATTCATGGTCGTATTCATGATATCGGCGGTCAGCCGGTTTTTCTCGGGTATCATGCTGCTGCGCCAGTATGAACCGCCGCTGACATACAAACCGGTGGCGAAAGACTTTACCTACATGGAGTTTCTGCTCAAGGCTCCCACGAGCAATTTTGCGCGGTTCACGTTATTCATTGCGTTAGTTCACGGAGCCACGGCAATAGCGGGGCCGTTTTTCAGCCCGTATTTTCTGAAAGACCTGCAGATGCCGTACCTGGATTATTCGCTGGTATCGAACGCGAACCTGGTAGGGATGCTGATATTTCTGCCGTTCTGGGGGCGGATAGCGGACAAATACGGCAACTGGTTTGTGCTGAAAGTCTCAGCGTTCGGGATCGCGTTAGTACCGATACCGTATATGTTTCTGTATTCGTTCAACGCGATGTGGATACTGGGCTTTGGGGCGGGGGTGTTATGGTCGGCGTTCGGGTTATCGTCGTTCAACTATCTGCTGGACGCGGTAACGCCGCAGCGGCGCATACGGTGTTCGGCATATATGACGGCCACGATCGGGTTCTCGGTATTTTTGTTTGGCATGAGCGGAGGCTGGATAATATATCATTTACAGCCATTATGGTTCTGGCATTCGTCATACCAGACATTGTTTCTGATCTCCACGGCGATGCGCCTGGGAGTGGTCATACCATTTGTAGGATTCGGGCTGGTGCGGGAGATCCGGGAAGTACATCCGCTGCATTTTGGAGACGTCATGTCACAATTCCCCGGGGTTCAGCTGTCAACGGGGATGGTACGCAATGTATTCCGGGCGTTACGGCGGATATAAT
>CAZCLS010000616.1:0-2601 GCA_964499565.1 uncultured bacterium | reverse complement strand
GAGGCTGGTATAGATAGGGTACGTACCCCGGTAGGTATTGCCGCGGAAGAATTCGGCATTAAATTCAGTCATGGGCAGCCAGTGCAATTCGGTTTGACCATCGCTGACGATTTTAACGAGCAGGAGGCCTTCGACTTCACAGACGCTGGGAGTGCCGGCTGTATCGGCGATATGGTCATTTTCATCACGGAAGGTGCCGAAAGGATTCCAGACTTCAGATTTGCCGTCGACCCTATCAGTATAGGGGGAATCCCAATCACGATCTGTTTGTTCGGGAAACTTGAAACGGCCGTCAGCGGCGGTATTACCGACAAATTTAGGCCGGTCGGCAAAATATTTCGTGGTAAAATCGCCCATATCGGTATGCGACACATGATAGACATAGACGGCCGCGCCGGTAAGAGGATGATCATTGATATCAAATAGTTTAAGGAAATTTTCACGGAAGGGAATCTGGCGCCCCTGAACACCCCAGAAGTGGGGACCGCGATAGCCTATAAAGGATTCTATTTTTCCGGCATGGGAGGGATGGAGCCAGAAGTGGCAGGAGTCCATAAGCGGTTTATAGCCAACGCCGCAGGGCACATCAACAGCGGAGGAGAGGGGCAGCATGTCGCCGCCGATGCAGGGGAAGAGAGGACCGCCGGCATAAAACTCACCATTTTCATCTTTCAGAAACAGTTTACCGCGGTTGACGGGGTAGCCATACAAGTCCGGCAATGCCAGGCAGGTATGACCCTGTTCATGGATGATAGCGGAATCGATCGCCATGATATCAACAGGTTCACCAACAGGGAAACCGCCGTCATAGAATTCAATATCTTTTTCCCAGGGTTCATTAAACCAGTTAGTACCGAGGGTTTCATAGATTTTGTCCATCCGGTACATATCGGTAATGCCATTAGGACAGATATCGGGATATTTGGTATCGCGCAGCATAACATCCATACGTAATTTCTGGGCATTGATCCAGTCAAAGTGGCTGAAGGAGCCGACATGATTAATTTTTCGTGCCAGGAAAAAGTTAGTAAGATGGGCGGGTTTGAGAGCGAAGTGCATAGGGCGGGCGGTATTCAACTCACAGACCTGATTATTGGCTTCACAGATTTCGGAGACAGTCGCGGCCGGGTCAAGTTTCACGGCAACCCAGACGGAGGAGACGGGCCATGTCCAGGGAACAGACAGGGTTGTGCGTTCACCGGGTTTAAGAGCCGGGAGTGACAAGGTTTGTGAGAGCACCGGCGCAGATTCGCCAGGATCGAGACTGCAGGTATTATTTACTTCAGGAATGAGTTGAAACAGGACTTCCGCACCGGAAGGCAAGGGTTGATAGCCGTAATTAGCGATATGGATAACGGAGGTCACCACATCACCGGGGGCGGGATTAACCTTATCATCTTTACATGAGTAGCGAGGCAGCCGTTCGACATACAGCAGATCGAGGTCGGGTTGTTCGGGGGAGATGACCTGGATCAAACGGGAATCGGACAAGCCGTGGAGGTTAGCGGCCAGAGCAAACGTACCGGGTTTATGGCCGGTAACGCGTCCGTTTTTATCCACGGAAGCGATTGAATCATCGGAAGAAGACCAGGTAATAAAAGGTTTCGCGTCAAAATCAGCCCACTGACCGTAGCGCACGGCAAAATCAGTAATGGGGATAAACTGGTCATCCAGCTTGGCTTTAAGGCCGTATTGTTTAACAGCGCCGGCAACGACTCTGAGATCGGACGGGACACGCAGGGGAGCGGTGTCGATCCGGACGGCGCTGAAGGGGGCGGTACGGAAATAGTCGCGATACACAAGTCTGATCTGTTCTTTATCACCACGGGAATCGAAGCTGTTGCGCATAATCAATTCATCGAGAACGGCCTGGGCGGAAGGGCTGCCGACAATCAGATCGGCATTGGAGAGTGTGGCAGGATTAACGAAGGTATTACCGGAAGCGAGCGGTCCATCGACGGCAACGGTATCGATCCAGAGCGGCAAGCCGATAGGCATAGTATCGCGGGAAAACCAGGATAAGACGATATGGTGCCATTGACCTGATTTCCAGTTTGAAACATCGGTGCGAGATGCGGTGGAGCGTTCGGGAGAAGCCATAACGTAACGCAGCATACCTTCAGGAGATTTTTCGAGATAGAAGCCGTTGGAGGTGGTATCACCGAGGGAGAGCAGGAGATGGCGTTTGCCATCGTTCCCGTTCCAGAGAGGCTGCAGCCAGAAGCCGATATAGCCATTAGCCTGTTCGAGCAAGGGATCTTGAACAGGAAAAGGGCGTGAGAGGAGCACGCCTTTACCCCGGGAGCCTTTAACAGAAGGGGGAGGCGGCAGGGGGGCGGGAACGCTGATACAATTAGACAAGGCGGCATCCGTAAACCAGACGGCAGCGCAATCATAATTTGCAGCTGAACAACACACGGAGGAGACCAGAAGAACGAGGCTGGCGAGCAATAAGGATTTCATAAACAACCTGTGCACGAGTGTTAAAAACTATGTATAATCATGGCAGAGGCCGAATAAACGGCTTATGGAAATACTATAAACCTGCAAGCAAAATAAATCAATGGCTGCTTGAAACATTATGCTTGATAACAGAAACAT
>CAZCLS010000615.1:0-2605 GCA_964499565.1 uncultured bacterium | reverse complement strand
TACATGTAATATGATTGGTTTATATTCAGTGGGATTGTATAGCCATACACCGCGTATCCTTGTTTGCCATTAATGTACAAAGCGGATGTGTCTTCTGATCCGGGATCTTTTTGGAGGATACCCTGCTGGGAAAGCGTGTCGATCCCGGGTTCGATACTGTACGTATCTGAGGGTGAGGCGTTGCTGGCGTACAGGCCGCGCGCCAGAGGTGAAACGGTAAATATGGCGTATACCGTATCCTCGGCAGTTTTTGTCAAATACGCATTGCTGGAGAATTTATTAACTATTGGTTTCCAGTCCCGGTTAATTTTCCTGCATATTTCTTTGTCAAAAATGATATAGTCAACCTTGTTGGATATCATCCAGAATGCTAATGATAATGGAAATCTACCCCGGACAGTATCAGGAATCGTCTTTTGCACAAAGCGGGAATAATTGCCCGATTCCTCCATTTCCGAACAGTTGATTATGCGCAGTTTGTGAGAGTAGGACAGCCACTCGTATTTGGTTGTATAATAATGATTCACCGGCATCAACGGCAGGAAAAGCGCGGTTGTTTGATAGGGCTTAATCGTGCATTTCTCAAGGATATCATCATTGAAATTGAGTTTATCCAGTTGAAAATAAGGATGAATGTTATAAAAAATATAAATCAGGCAGACAATGCCAAGGGCAAGTGCCGGTTTGATGAATTTCCAGCCTTTTACCTGCCGGAACGACTGGAACGCGATTTTTAGAAACAAGGAGCTTATCGCTATCAGACCGATTAACGCGAATATAATAGTTCGCTGAGGCACCCGTGAAAACTTGAAACCGGGCACATACGCGTACATCACTTTGTATAGCGAAGTGAATTTCAGGGGGCCGAGAGAGATGAAAAGGGTGAGTGCGGTAACAACGGTGCAGGCCAGAAGAAAACGACCGGTGTTCTGTCGCGACTGGTTATCAGGTTCAAGCGCGGCGCGTGTGCCGGGCAGTACGAGAGTAAGTATGAATGCCAGACATGTGATTGCCGCAATGATAAACAACGGCAGGCCGATAAACACATCTTTTTCTCCATAGCCGCCCGCGAATAGAACGTATTTCCATATTATACCGAAAGCAAGCGTAATGTCCCAGCCCCGGCCGCTCATGATATCGGGATAATCATATACTAACGTCAAACGTTTTACCAGTAATTTAATGATCAAAGGGAGCATTGATAGAAGAACAGGAGCCCAGGAGAGAATAGATGCTTTAAACTTCTTGTGTTGAATGCGACTGAGTATGACATCACAGAACGCGATTGAAAAAATATAGATGATGATATAATAACGCAGATGCCATTCCGGCATATGCCAGAAAAGCAGGCCGAGGAGGATAAACAATCCCCATCTGAATTTGTTGCGAAGGAGATATACGCAATAGAAAACCAGGGGCAGCATGCCTGATATCATCCCGATAAAATGTCCGCATGAAGCCCGGGTGATGCGAATCGGAGAAAAAGCGAACAACGCTCCGGCGATCAAAGCGATCCAGACATCGCCGGTTATTTTACGCATGAATAAAAACATGAAGTAGCCGCCCGCTGCAAGCCAGAAAAGAATTGTCAGGTTGTAGGCAGCTTTGGTATTGCCGGTCGCCAGCATGAAAATCGATGTGGGAATGGCATACGGATCGGTGTAGTAATTCAGCTTGTCAAGGATTGTATTAGACGGCTTGTTAACGACGCTGAATGCTAAATTCGGCTTGCCAAGGATAAACATGGTATGCCGGTTCATGTATCGCAGCATTGTCTGTATATGGTCGCCTTCGCTCGATTCTAATATGATATTCGGTTTCGGAGCATAGCAGTGAGTGGAAATCGTACTGGTCAGATAGACCGGCAAGGGCCAACTTAAGCAAAGAAGGCCGATGAGATAGATTGCCAGCACTGCGCTGTGAATACTTACTGATTTAAGCATACTATGGATGTCCAGGGAAATATACTAAGTGCAAGAAGCAGAGCGATAAACAGTGTAATTGCGATCAGAGGAATATATACCTCCGGAAACATTTTCAATGTCTTTTTCCTGTGTGCTATTGCCAGAGATATGAAAACAAGTGTTCCTGTATACACAACGAACAACGGGTCCAGATGGTTTTTAAGCATTAGTGCCAGCGGTGATATCTTCTGCCTTATCAAGTCTCTGTATGTCAGTGGTTCGGGAATAACGGCATTGAGAGCAATAGACTTTATTTCAATATACTCATTCGTTTTGCCGAAGACCCGTAGCAATATGTTTGTATAATCCTCAGTAACAGTCCACAGCGCATGTATTGTGTTTGATTCGGTATTGTTGAAGCTGACAGAAACATCATACGCGGGAAAGTCAAATTCGGCTCCGCCATATAAATCTACGGTCCAGGGAGTTTTTACTTGCCCGTGCTTTGCCAATGTTGATACCAGCTCATACCTGCCTGACGATAATGTATCGATTGCGGTAAACAAGATCTGCAAACCATCAGCTTCATACATATACCAGGCATTACTGGCAATAATATTCTCATTTGCCGATAAACTGGCCACCCGGCAGAAGCAGAGAAGAAAGCTAAGTAATATATAAAACCTGTTCATACTGAATTA
>CAZCLS010000614.1:0-2608 GCA_964499565.1 uncultured bacterium | reverse complement strand
CCGCCTTCGGTGACCGGGGTTTCATATATGTATATTTTGCGGTTCCATTCCGCTACTACAAACAGCAGGTTGCCTGCCGCACACTGGTAGCCCGCCCGATAAACCGATCCGCCAAAGTCATCCTTGTCAAATGATGCCTGACCAAGTACCAGGTCTGCCCGGGCAAAACTCGAAGCCGACGGATAATTTGTCCACACTAATATCCTGTTCCCGGAGCTCACGCTCAGCTGCCGGCCCGACCGTGCCATGCCGTAAAAATCATTGAAGGTTCGTCCGGTAATCTGATTCATGCCGTTCTTCATCATTTCGCCATCCGATTTCACCCATCCCTGCGCGTCGCGTTCTAAAGGCAGCGGAATGCGTATGATCGGCGAAGTGCCGTAACAGCTGGTAAAATAAAAATTACCCTCACTGTCAAACCCGCAGTCGCCGTCCGGCTGCCTGATCGAGCCATAGGTGCCGTTATAGCATACATACGTTCCTCCCCATTTGCTCGAGTCATTAATTGTCTTGACCCCGATTACATCCAGCCGCTCTCCGGTAGTACTGTTATATTTGACTACCCGGCAATGGTCGCCATCCAGAATCCAGACTACATTCGTTTCCTCAGGATCAAACGCGAACCCGCGCGACCAGGACAGGCCGCTGGCCTCATCACCAAGCTTGCGGCCAAACTGGCGGCTGGCCTGCATCCCGCTAAAAAACGGCGGGCTGAATACCAGCATCCGGCAGAGATATCCTCCGTCCATCTGGCCGTCAAGCACATATAACTCTCCCGTAACCGGATGCATCCGCACACCGAGAGGATGATACATCTGGTTTAATCCGCTGCCTGAATATGAGGTGGTAAAACTTGATTGCCCAAGCACTAAATTTGCTTCGCGTGAATCAGGTGGAAAGCGCAGTACGCGGTTGTTGCCCGAGTCGACTACCCATACGTTTCCCTGCGAATCAACATCCACCCCCGCCCCAAATGTGCCGATTGTCGTGCCGTAATTCCAGTCCGTTCGTATACTGGCCGAACTGCAGCCCCGCGTTCGCGTCGTAAAGTCATGCTGACCCCATACCATGTCCGCTGCCTGGTCCGTCGCGAAGGGATCATTATATTTCAATACCCGGTTGTTGCATAAGTCAACTATATAGAAATTTCCATCTTTGTCGGTCGCCATCATTCCCGACCGGGGCGCTTCCATGGTACTGTTGACATACGGAAACGGCAGCAATGCCAGAGTCGCGGCGGTCGGATTAAGAAAATGTGTGTTATCTCCGTTGGCTGCACCGGCATCCCAGATCGCCGGCTGCCCGATCACTATGTCTGCCGGCGGATACGGTCCGTTCGGCAATGTGGCCGGCTTAAATCCGCGATACCCTAAGATCCGGTTGTTGCCGGCATCAAATATATAAAACCGGTTCGGCGAACTGCTCACGTCAACATGCACTCCGCCCAGATGCGCGCCGGCATACGGAACAATCCGGTTCAGCATGATCTCCTCACTGCGGGTCGTGCCGAAATATTTGGTTATGGAAACGTCCAGCGTCGGTAAAGGGTCTGCTGCAAACGCGGTGATTGACGCAATACTGTAAAACACTAAGAGTAAAGTTTTATTCATCTGTATTAATTCTCACTTTTTATAGTTATAATCCTGGAGGAACGCCATCCCCGGCGTCCGCCGCCTTTTATTAGCTGAAATTGAATCACCGAAGGTGTTTCAAGGTATAGTTAATCTCTTCGTTCTCGTTCTCGTTCTCGTCCTCGCGCAGTGTTCTGATCATCCTTCTCGACCCAATCACGCATATACAAACACGAACCTTCGACAATCCCTTTTCTGCCTGGTGGTTTAAGGGGGAGCATTGGGCGTTTCCAAGCCCCCACGGGCTCGCTCCGTGGGTGAATCAGTTTAAGTCTGCTGCTCGGTTCCCTTAAACGTTCCCTCCTGCCGTGCAAGACGGCAGGGAGGGAGGACAAAGCTCGTAATCGCAATCGAAAGAACGTTCCCCCTTGCCATCCCAATTCGAGAACGAGAACGCCAACGAGAACGACAACGATTTTTCAGACCCCCACGGGCTCGTTCCGTGGGTGAATCAGTTTAAGTCTGCTGCTCAGTTCCCTTAAATGTTCCCTCCTGCCGTGCAAGACGGCAGGGGGGGCGTGATCGTCTATATCGGTCTGATCAGTCCGATTGGTCGGTGGTAATTACTTAAGTAACGTCTCTACCAGTTCACTCTGCTTCCCTGATTCACCCTGGCTTGAAACGGCAAACCGTTCGACTCGTGAGAACCAGTAATTATCCTGCGGATATTGCTCCAGGTCGACTGACACTGAAAACGTTTCAGGCCCGACGGTTGCGACCGGAAACCAGGGTTTGTCATTCAACCCGTCGTTCGAGATTCTGCGATACACAGTATATCCGATGACTTTTTCAAGATAATTCCGTTCATTCTTCGCCGGCGGCTCGCTCCAGGTTACCGTCGCGGTAGTGCCGTCTTTGCGGGCCATAACCTTTTCCGGTGGCAGCGGACAACCGGGGGAACCATACGGCGTTTTAAACACGAAGGTACAGCTGTTAGAATTTCCTCTGAACCAGGCCGTGTTAAAATCATAGTTTTC
>CAZCLS010000613.1:0-2612 GCA_964499565.1 uncultured bacterium | reverse complement strand
GACAAATATCTCGGTTCCGATCCGTTGAATCCGGACACAGATAACGACGGACTGATTGACGGCGTCGATCCCTGGCCGACAGTAGCCATTGCATCTGAAATCGGCTATGCCAATCCTGTGCCGGAAATAGACGGCAGTGTTGATGCGGCCTATACGCCCTTACTAACCAGGTGGTATGCTACGGGCGACACCAATCTGGCTGCTGATGCGGTCCAGGTGCAAGCCTGCTGGAACGAGGAAACCTTGTTTCTCGTCGCGCGCGCTCCGGAACCGTTCAACCTGGAACTCCAGATCGACACATCGCCGGAGAATGGATTCTGGATTGGCGGAGACACGTATATGATGCAGTTAAAACAGGGAGAGCAACCGTCGATTGACCTGCCCAATCTGAAGAAATGGCCCGGCGCGAAAGCGGTATGGTCTAAGGATAAAGCCGGGAATACCGTGGCGGAAATCATGTTGCCGGCGGCCATCGGCATCCGAGGCACCACTAGCGGCCAGGAATACCCGGAAGACACCGCAACGGCCTTACGGTTGCTGGCGGGAAAAGAGATTTCCTGTAATGTGGCGGTTGATCTGCCCGGCAGCAAGAAGCGGGTATTACTGACCCCGCCCTGGACAATGTTTTCCACTGAACTTACAAAAGCTGATACCGATCCTGATTTACCCACACTTCGCTACAGCCAGCCGCTGCAGAACAGCGCGTATCCCGTTGTGATCGTTGAAGGTGTCAAGGATAGTTCGATAGTGAAAATAAAAGATAGTAAAGGAACAGTTCTCGGTATTCGCAACGGGTCCGGCCCGGTAACGGTGCAGGGGATTAAAGCGGGCAGCGACACGCAAACCGGCAGCACGATTTTGACTGCCGAAACAGAAGCGGGAGTGAAGTCCAGTCCGTTCACTCTGGTAGTGGATACTAGTGCAGCGTTACCGGAAATAACAGTTGCTTCGGTCAGCAACACTGTTTCAACCTTTGCGGTAACGGGAGAATCCAACGCGCTGGTCATTATTGAGCGCAAGGTCAAAGGGGGAGTGTGGCAGCCGCTGTATACGGTTGCTCTGGACCAGACCGGTAAAGGCAGTTTAGCGGTTGATTCCCGGTTCAACGGGTTCAGGGGCGAATATTTCAATACTGCCGAGTGGACCGAACCGGCCTTTTACCGGCTGGACCCGGTCATTGATTTTGATTATCAGGACAGTACCCCGGTAAAAAAAATAATTGACGCGGACACCTTCAGTATGCGCTGGACCGGTCAATTGACGGTTGAAAAACCGCTGAAGGCTGAGTTATATCTCGGAACTGACGACGGGTCGCGCCTGTATATTGATGGTAAAAAGATTATCGACAACTGGGGCACCCATGGAGTAGAATACAAAACGGCCGATTATACCTTCACGCCCGGAGCGCATGAAATCCGGATTGATTATTATGAAGATTTAGGCTGGGCGGGCGCGCACCTGGAATGGAAGCCGGAAGGTGGAAAACGGACGAACGCCGTGCCGGTAACGGTACCGGGCTTACCAGTCATCAGGGCCAGGCAGAAAGATCTCCTGGGAAACGTATCGGGAGCGAGCGGGGAGATGACGGTGGAATGATGGAAGATGGATGATGGTTGATGGATGATGGATGATGGTTGATGGTTGATGGATGATGGGTTCAGGGTTCAGGGTTCAGGGTTCAGGGCCGGGTTTATTTATTGTGATATTTACGGCGCTTGAGGACATCTTTTTTAAACGCGGCAAGCTCTTCTTGAGATATTGTAAGACATGAACTGCTTGCTGCGACGTCTAACAGGTGCATAGAATCTATAAGCTGATCGTCGGGAACGGGATATCTGGGGGGCTCTACGCTTGAAAAAGGAGGTGCGCCGTCGAGTCTTATATAGGCCCGAAGCAATCGTTCCGCGGCAGTTTTAACGGCAGGATCTTGTGATTTCAGACCCGGTTCAATTAAATCATATCCCAAATAATATGATTTTTTTATTGCCTGTTCAGCAGTATGCAGCCTGTTTGTCATGTCGGCAAAACGGTTAGTTACTGTTTGAAGCGCGTGGTGGGCCCAGAGTCTTCTCTGAGCCATACGAAGGACGCCACTATCAAATATGGGATGACCTTCTCTTTTCGCAATAATGTAGGCATTAGTATTTTCTCGAGCGATTTTCAGAAGGTGAGCTGTATCGACTTTATAGCCATCCATAGTTGTTGCGTTTTCATATAGTGATATATCATATACTAAATTTTCTGAAAAGTAACGATCATATGAAACAGGTGAACATAATCCTTCTTCAATAATAGGGTACCCAAGAAGAATCCCTTTATGACATAAGCGTGCTATGCAAGATATTCGCTTGTTGAGTCGAATGTTAGTGTTAAAAATAATATTGCTTCCAAGTTCAATGCCTTTATTCCTATCAACATTGAGCATAGCACTTACAACCAAATTTTTAAGACCTGACTTGTCATAAAGTTCTAACAGGGCATCTCTGATTTCAGAATTTGTGGTGTGATACGAATATAATATGCTTAATGTGGTACCAATTTCTGAAGCATACTTATATTTTAGTATGTCGTCATATCCATTTTTGTAAGAAGTTTTAATGCTATTCAAAAGG
>CAZCLS010000612.1:0-2615 GCA_964499565.1 uncultured bacterium | reverse complement strand
ATCCCGATCCGGCGGCTGTACTCCGAGATGCTTTGTCCTGCATAGACAAGTTCGACATTCAGCGTGTACAACGGTTGGCCTCCCAGACCGTTCGGCCACCATATTTCAGGATTTTCAATTTCAAACTTGAACGGCACACTGTCCATCTCAATCTGGAGTTCTTTTTCACTATCGATACGCTCTCCGACCGGTCCCTCAAGAGACAGGCGAACGCTTGTCCCGGCTGATGGACAGCTGTCAAGAGTAACCCAACCTGTAACCACCGCTCTCGTGTTCTGATCCAAAACATCGGTATCAACACTAATCCCACCTATTCGGGTGTCATCCCAAGCTTCAATCCGCACCGGTTTCCAGATACCGCTGCATGGTAGATATATCCCCCAGTCCCAGCCGAACGAGCATTGTTCTTTGCGCAGCAGCTCGCGCGCTTCCGTTTGCCGTGGCGGAACCTGCACCGCTTCATCACAATTTTCACGCGCGTTATTCAAAAACTGTTCGGGACTGTAAATCGTAATTTCAAGTGTATTTTCACCGGTCTGAACGGTATCCCGGATATCAAATCTGAATCCCCGGAACATACTGTCTGTTCGGCCGAGACACGTATCGTTCAGCGTTATGTCTGCTATGGTATCCACTCCCTCGAGCACTAGTTCAAAATGCGTGCGGGCAACCATCGTTTCCGGAACGGTAAACCGGCATCGCCAGGTGTAATCCCTGGAAAACGATTCTTTCCACTGCTTCTCGTTTGTTCCATAAAACGGGTCAGGCAGCAATCCCTGCATGTACATATCCTGCTGAGCATAGCCCGGAACGGTTGCCGGTATGGCCTGCCCGTCCCAGGATACGGTCCAGCCCGTGTTCAATTCCAGGCATTCCTGCGCCGTGCCAAACAATGGTGTTGTTTCCCTGGTATTGTTTTGCATAAAAACCTCAAAAGGGTTACAATGTGTCTGCTGATTATAACAGAAGATACTATACCAGACAAGATGGAAGTAATACTTGTTATAACAATCTTTTTATTCGCAACATTTATCAGTGCTACCTTCGGTTTCGGTACGGCCCTGATCTCCATGCCTTTGCTGGCTTTGGTGATTGATATCCGCCTTGCCACACCGCTTGCCGGCCTGGTTGGAATGTCTGTTTCTATTCTGATTCTTCTGTCACACTGGAAAGATACCCATTTCCACAGCGCCGGCCGACTCCTGCTGTCCGCACTGCCTGGAATTATCCTGGGAATTTTGCTTTTGAATTATAGTGACGGATTACTGTTGAAGCTTGTTCTGGCTTGCGTAATTATCGGCTTTTCATTGTATAAACTGTTTTCGGTTCGTCAACTCTCGCTGAAAAGCGATGCTTTTATTTACTTGTTCGGGTTCCTGGCCGGTATCCTGGGCGGTGCTTTTCACATGAATGGTCCGCCTGTGATTATGTACGGCACGTTGCGCCGCTGGCCGCCCGCCATGTTCAGGGCTACCCTGCAAAGCTTCTTCCTGCCCGCCGGTATTATCGCTTTAGCCGGCCAGGGCTTTTCCGGTCTCTTGACAACCGATGTTTTTCGTATGTATCTGTTTATCCTGCCGGTCATCATCCTGAACGTTTTTATCGGCAACCGGCTGCATGCAAAAATTCCCCATGGGAAATTCAATACCGCTATATACTGCTTACTTCTCTTAACCGGTTTTCTCCTGCTTATACAATCGGTCTGTATGCTTGCCGGTTGATCTTCCGGCCACACATGGGCGGACACACGGGTCCGCCCCTACACATTAATCCAGGGAAAAAGCCCAGACATCCGGCCTCATCCGTCGAAAATCGGACAAACCTACCCGGGGCGTTGCCCCGGGCTATAATACCGCGGCCTTGCAGGCCTGTTTTTGCCGGTTCACCGGAGAAATCCGTGGCGCAAATTGTCCTAAAAGATGCGAGATTTTTTTGTGAGAACATAAAAATAATCCGCAGGAGGCAGGGCCAGGGTCATCCGTCGAATTCCGGACAGGTCGAGACCGGCTTCAACCTACCCGGGGCGTTGCCCCGGGCTATAGTACTTCGGCCTTGCAGGCCTGTTTTAGTTGGTTTAATCATTCTTCCCGGGGCGTTGCCCCGGGCTATAATACTTCGGCCTTGCAGGCCTGTTTCAGTTGGGTTTAATCATTCTTCCCGGGGCGTTGCCCCGGGCTATAATACTGCGTCCTTACAGGCCTGTTTTTGGCGGTTCCCCGGAGAAATCCGTAGCGCGGATTGTCCTAAAAGATGCGAGATGTTTGATGAGAGAACATACATAATCCGCAGGAGGCTGCCGGCCTCATTCGTCGAATGCCGGACAGGTCGATCCCGGTTACAACCTACCCGGCGCGTTGCCCCGGGCTATAGTACTTCGGCCTTGCAGGCCTGTTTTTGGCGGTTCTCCAGTGAAATCTATGGCGCGGATTGTTCTAAAAGATACGAGATTTTTTTGTGAGAACATACATAATCCGCAGGAGGCCGGTCCAGGGTCATTCGCCGAATTCCGGACAGGTCGAGACCGGCTACAACCTACCCGGGGCGGTGCCCCGGGCTATAGTACTTCGGCCTTGCAGGCCTGTTTTTGGCGGTTCCCCGGAGAAATCCGTGGCGCG
>CAZCLS010000611.1:0-2624 GCA_964499565.1 uncultured bacterium | reverse complement strand
ATTCCATATAGTTGATTATCGCTTCGTAACGCTACGATGATTGTACACTAATACCGTGACACTGTCAAGACACTCCGTTCTCCCTAATCTCTTGTCATTCTTGTCAATCCTGTCAATCCTGTCAGCCTTGCCCGACATTTGCCTAATTACCTTCTGTTTTGCTATAGTATTTATGCGCATTATTATTAGTGTAACCTTGTACAAGGAGTAAACTCATGAAAATCATCGTCACTCTTGCCCTGACTGCCGGTCTGCTGTTATCTATCAGCGGCTGCGCGATCCCTTCCGCCAAATCCACGCCCCTGCATGCCGGGTTCCTGTATGCCGACATGAAATATTCCGGCGACTATCCCGATAACGCCAACAACGGCGCTCCCGGCCCGCGCCGCGGCGAGGCGTCCATGGATGAAATCCTCTGGGTAGTCAGTTCTGGTGATGCCAGTATCACTGCCGCGGCTAAAAGCGCCGGTATTACCAAAATCAGTACCGTCGAGCATGAGTTCGTTAATGTTCTGTGCCTGTATCAGAAATATACGACCATCGTAACCGGAGAATAAGACTGCTGACAGGTTAGTTGTTTCCATGCGGAAAAGAATTTCATCCGATCTCTCTTTTCCGCATGGTTATTCTCTTATTTCCCCATTTGTATTCCGGAGTTTTCCATGGCTAAAAAAATTGAGATTCATTACGTCACCTGGCAGGAATCCGTTAATCCCGCCGAACGCATCAGCGCCGTTGGCGGAACATTCAAAGACCGCACCTGGCAGCTTTCCCTGCAGGCCGCCGTCGTTGCGATCGAGCATGGCGTATATTCGTTTTTCATGACAATGTTTGACACCGTTCATGATGTTACCGTTACCCAGTTAAAAGGCAAAAAATATCTCCGTACCAGCGGCGATGTGGGCGAACTTCATCATTTGCTGATGCTGCCGCCCTGCCCGCCGCCTGCTAAAACGAAAAAATAATCGTCTGATGCACTTCTGCGTTAAACTGGAATCATCAATCCTGATTCTCCCGGGTTTGTATACAATAGTTTACTGCCTTTAATCTGATCGTCTTTAACTTAATTTCCGGGGTGCCCGTTATGTCACGCTTTATATGCAGCCAGTGCGGCTTCGCTTTTAATGAAGAGATCGAGCATACGGCCTGGTCTGATCTTCCTGATGAGTGGAAATGCCTCGTGTGCGAAACTCCCAAATCCCAGTTTTCTCCCGCCGAGTCAAACGATAGCCCGCTACCTGAATCTTCAACTTCCGCTCCCGTTGCTTCTTCCGCCGAACATGCCTGCCTGGCTGAATGGCGCCGGCCATATGACGAGTTTGAAACCTCTATGGCTGATATCCATGCCATGGCCGAAACCGGCCAGTCTATTATCGAACCTATGCGCACCCGCGTCCCCACCTTTTCCTGGGATGATATTCTCATTAAAGGCGCGCAGTTAGCCCGGCTGCCCCTTAACGATGATGTGCCGGTTACCACGACTACCATTATCGGGCCCGGCGCAGCCTGTCCGCTTGTTATCGAGACGCCCGTTATTATCAGTCATATGTCTTTCGGCGCCCTTTCCCGTGAAGCGAAAATCGCCCTGGCTAAAGGCAGCGCCGCGGTCAAAACCGCCATGTGCTCCGGTGAGGGCGGTATTCTTCCCGAATCGCTCGCGTCGGCCTATACATACATTTTTGAATATGTACCCAATAAATACAGTGTCACCGACGAATACCTGGCTGGCGTGGATGCCGTCGAAATCAAAATCGGCCAGTCAGCGAAACCCGGTATGGGCGGTCACCTGCCCGGCGTTAAAGTCTCTTCTGAAATCGCCGCGATCCGCGGCCGCGAGCAGGACAGGGATATTATCAGTCCCTCTCATTTTGACGATATTCTTTGCCCGGATGACTTGAAACGCACCGTCGACTGGCTGCGCACTAAAACGTCCGGAAAACCTGTCGGTATTAAATTAGCCGCGGGAAATATTGAGGACGACCTGGAAGTGGCCCTGTTCGCCGGGCCGGATTTTATCACGATCGATGGTCGCGCCGGCGCAACCGGCGCGGCTCCCAAATTCATCAAAAATGCTGCGTCGGTTCCAACCATTTTCGCCCTGTGCCGCGCCAGGAAATTCCTGGATGAGCATGGCGCCGATTCCGTGTCCCTGATTATTACCGGCGGTATGCGTGTTTCATCTGATTTTATCAAGGCGCTTGCCCTCGGCGCCGACGCGGTTGCGATCGCTTCAGCAGCCATGATGGCCATTGGCTGCCAGCAGTACCGTGTCTGCGGCAGCGGTAAATGCCCCGTCGGTATCACTTCGCAGGACCCCGTCCTGCGGGCTCGATTTGATATCGACTCATCCGCCCGCCGCCTCGAAAATTATCTGCGTGTCTCTACCACGGAACTGCAGGAATTCGCACGTTTGACCGGCCATAATTCCGTCCATGCCCTCTCACTCTCAGACGTGTGCACTGCCAATTCGGAAATATCCGGTTATACCGCGATCGAGCATGTCTAACTGTACTTTTGACATTTTACCGAACAAAGTGTACAATACATATCCTTAATTCAATAGTAGTACATCAGTAGCAAAAGCATATGGGACATACACTTACTGAAAAAATTCTGGCAAATCA
>CAZCLS010000610.1:0-2628 GCA_964499565.1 uncultured bacterium | reverse complement strand
TCCCGAAATGTTCGAAGATGCCGTGCCCTTTCTCTCCCAGCACGCCCGTGCTGTGCGCTTCATCCACCATTAATAACGCCCCGTGTTCCCGGCATACCCGTATCAGTTCCGGCAGGTTGGCTATGTCGCCGTCCATGCTGAACACCGCATCGACTACCACTAATTTTCTGCCGCCTTGGCAATGCTTCAATCGTTGTGTCAGGGCCTGCATGTTATTGTGCCCAAACTGCACAAACCGCGCAGCGGAGAACCGCGCGCCATCAACAATACTGCTGTGATTCAACGTATCGCATATTACCCAGTCGCCCTCGCCGACCAATGTGCTGATGGTCGCTACATTAGTAACATAACCGCTTGAATACACTATCGCGTCATCGGCATGTTTGAACGCGGCAATGATTCTTTCTAACTCGTGATGCAGGCTGGTTGTACCCGCCAGCAGACGCGCGCCGTGCGTACCCGCGCCGTATCGGTGCAATGCCTCCTCTACCGCTTTTGTTATGGCGGGATGTCCCAGCAGATCGAGATAACTGTATGATGCCATCATCAGCATACTGCGGCCCTCTACGTCTACCCGGGCGCCATGATACCCTTCTATTTCCTGCTCATAGAAATACAGGCCCTCTCGTCTGGCTTCTTCAAGCGGCGCGTTCAGCCGGTGGATGTGTTCCTCAAATGTCTGCGCCTTTCCCGCCGCACTGGTTCCGCGAACCGACGCTTCATACTTTCTGGCTAACAATGCCAGACTGCTGCCGCCATTCTTGTTTTGGGTATGCTTCTCGCCGGGTTCTCTCCTCTGTCGCGGTGTCAGCATCTCTCCTGTTTCTGTATGGATGTATCCGGTTATGGTTCCCGATAACCCGGTGATTCGCATGATGCAGCGCTGTGAATCATCAACAGCTATGCCTTCCATTCCTTTTTCCTTTTCAATCGTTCCCAACGCATCCATGCTGTTAGCAAAAAGACGTATCTCCTTTTTCTGTTCCGCCAACCGGGCATCATTAGCTTTGGTAAACACCTCTATCCGCTTGATGCGGTGCGGTACTGCCACAGGCTGGTACTCACTGTCACTCAGAACCATCACACGCGCCAGACCATCCAGCAGGAACACCGGAATAATAAATTCAGCGAACTGCCGCTGTTCCGGCGTTATCGGCGCTGTATACCGGGCACAGCCGCCCTGCTTTGTTAACCCGGTGTCTGCCGTGGAAACAAATATCCCCGAAAGATACACCGGCGACTGCTCCGCGTGATACGGGTCCGGAATAAACCTGGTGCACACACTATCGTACTGATCACACGCTGGCGCTTGCGGTATTTTCCGGATAAGTTGGACCGTTAATGAAAAATGTTCCCGGTCTTTCTTCAACACTATGCCTTTGGGCGAAACCACATCCGTGCATATACGCACCGCAACGCTTGCGGCATCCCGGCTGTGGTCCGTGATGCGCGCTTCGATTCTGGCCAGGGTGGGTTTGTCTTCTCCATATACCCGCAAATAATGCTTGAATTGTATGTCTTCAAACGCGCATACCATCATGTCCGGAAACAAATAGTGTGCTGCTTCCGCCGCGATTTCCGGTACGAACGTGCCCGGCACCGTCGCGTATCCCTGCACCAGGTGTTCCCGCAAGTATCCATCACGCTGCAGAGTAAACGTCCGCTCGAAAACGGTCTGGTCTTCCGTATGCTGTACCACCCGGTCCAGGTAAAATCCCCGTGCTGTGCCGTTATAGTTTTTCTGGTTAATATTATCACGTGGAAAAAGTATCCGGCGGATTCCGGCTGTCCCGCTAAATAAATTCCGCACGTGTTCTTTTTCAGTTAATCCGGTGTATATCGTTACCGGTGCCGGACTGCTGGAAAGCACTTCATTCATGAAGTGATGAATGCCTTCCGCCGTGGCTATTTCTGTGAAAAATCCCGTGTCCCGGATGACTTGTACAACCGATGTTTTATAGGGGGCGATAACCATGCCGGCTTCATGCCAGACCGGCCAGCCGATAGTGAATTCCTTTCCCGCCTTTTCGGCATCGACCCATAGTGCCGCTGTGTTCAGAAAACTGTTCCCGGCCAGGTAATCCACCTGGCCCGGCATAACGGGCAAGGTACTGACAATTGATCCGAAATTACACCACAGCTCTGGAAGATTCCCTCGTAATGCCGTTTTGAGATTCAGATAGGCCTTGTATTTTATATCACGGACTGTCCGGAAATCATCAAAACTCTTCATCGGCAGTGACTGGCTCCGGTCTGTTCCCGCACCGTTTATCAGCAAATCTATTTTCCCTTCCCGGGCTGTGATCTCCTTCATGATTGCTGCAATGGCTGCACCGTCGCGGACATCACAGGCATAATACCGTACCCGCTCCTCTCCGCTCTGACGCTTCATTTCTTCTATGGCCCGCTTAGCCTGCCGCGCGTTCCACATCCGGTTAAATTCTTCAACTATTTCTCGGACAGCTTTGCCGGGATTTTCCTTTGCCTGTTCCCGGATATATTCCGCTTTGCCAGCTGTAAACGCCTCGTTACTTCCCTCAAATATCTCTGCCGGATAGTTATAAATAGGATTGCTGCCGATTAAATACACCTTTGGCCTGAATCGCCGTGCCAGTTCTTTCATTATTT
>CAZCLS010000609.1:0-2648 GCA_964499565.1 uncultured bacterium | reverse complement strand
CTGGTCCGACTGGTCCGACTGGTCCGACTGGTCCGACTGGTCCGACTGGTCCGACATGTCCGACACGTCAGCCTGAAGGCTGGAATCCAACGGTTGCAGCCACGGGTTGGAGTACACGCTTCAGTCAAAAGCCGGACATGTTAGCGTGATTCTATCTCCTCCCGCGCTATCCGGGTCCATTCGTCAAACCGTTCGGGATGCTGCTCTACGGTATGAGTATCCTTTAATATAATTTCCAAAACACAGTTGTTTTCCTTACAGACATTGATAGTGTGGCGGATATAGTTCCGCACATCGACTGGGTCGAATGTTCCGACCAGGTGGGCCGGATTAGGTTTCCAGGAAAAGATATATTCCTCTTTCAATTTCTCCGCGCAGCGATCGACATTCGCCCAGGGTGAACATGAAATCCGTCGGATATGCGGTATTTGCTTTACATAGTCGAGTTTGTGCGTCAGATCTTCGCAACAGCCATAACCGCTAAGTCCGAACGGTTCCAGTAACCGGTTTTCATACTGCATGGCAAACTCGCAATGCATATCGGGCGATACACCAGCCAGTTCCTGCGCTTCCGCGCTGGCCCACATGTCGCACGGACGCACTCGGTCGGGATTGAATCCCTCAGCGGGTAATTCATCCGTATAACCGTTACCGCCTGAACTCTGATACGTGCCGTTATTATTCAGACTGAGCAGATTCATATCGATCAACTGCTGCAGCTCTTTCCGGTGACCCTCCTCGAAAAATGCCATAACCTCATGAACAAATTCCGGCCGATCGATCATATCCATCATCATTTCCGTGACACCCCGCAGATAGATCAACTGTGATGTCAGGTGATAGGATATGTGGACTCGACCGACTAATTTCACCGGCAGGATATCACCAAGCAAGTCCTGCATGATCTCGATATTCCGGGTTGTAGCCGGTTCATCATAGACCAGTTCTGGAAAACGCATTTTTTTCAGGTCATCACTGTCATTCAGCACCGGCTCGAACGCAAATGACCCGCGGGCTTCAGTTCGGTCATGCAGGTGCGGTTCGAGTCCCCAGCCGGTGCTGGAAATCACAGCAGATTCTACCCATTCGGGTTCAACAACCGTATCATCATGAAAATGATCATTGGTATATATCGTTCGTTTCAGCCGTGCCTCAATTGCCCGGGCAAACGGTTCTTCACACAGCAAAGCATCATCGGGCAGCAGTTCTAACCACGACCCTTCCGGAAAGATCAGCAACATCGGTCTGACCGGGCGCAAGCTGTTATGTGCCGTCCATAACTTCCGTCGTTCGCTCATAACCGGGTCAGCCGCTATTTCCACTACGCGCTTCGCCAGGTCACGGATTATTTCCCGGTCATGTTTATCTATCTGTTTCATTATCATCCATTGTTATGCATTTACTATTTTCCGCACAATATCCCAGGGCATCACGCTGCAGCGGTCGGCCCAGGCGCTATATAATCCTATCAATTCATCAACAATATCAGGATGGTCTTGTGCCAGGTCATGCACTTCCGTCCGATCGGCAGTCATATCGTACAGTTCCCAGTCTCCGGGATATTTACGCACTAATTTCCACTGCCCTTTTCTGACCGCGCAATTGCCTTCATGTTCCCAGTACAAAACGTCCCGGGTATGCGGTTCACCGGCAAAGACCGGAGCAAGACTGAAGCCTTCAAGCGGCGTGATGCTGTTGCCGTTGTATTCGGTTGGATATTCGGCACCCGCAAGATCGACGCAGGTAGCCATGATATCGGGCAGCTGGGCCGGCTGCATGCGGAACTCGTTGCGTGCTTCAATGCCCTTCGGCCAGTGCACGACCAACGGTGTTGAAATACCGCCTTCATGGACCCAGTGTTTGTACAGGCGGAAGGGCGTATTGGAAACATTCGCCCAGGGCACCCCGCAACTCTGGTAGGTTTCTTCACCGCCGGGCATGATATCAGGATTGTTGCCGCCTATCACCGGCCGGCCGGCCCGGGTGACTTTCCGGCCGACCTGGGTCAATGCCCACTCGACCCAGCCGTCGGTGATCTCCTCCGCGCAGCCACCGTTGTCAGCCAGGAAAAAGATAATAGTGTTGTCTAACTGCCCGGTTTGTTCTAGTGCGGAAATAATCCGGCCGATGCCCTGATCCATGCGGTCGATCTGGGCGGCATAGACTTCCATTCTGCGGGCCTGCCATTCTTTATGCGGTTCATCTTCCCAGGCGGGCACAACCGGGTCGCGCTCAGTCAATTCCCCGCTTTTATCGATAATGCCCATGTCGATCATACGGACCAGCCGTTCTTTCCTGAGAACATCCCAGCCGCGGTCAAACCGGCCTTTGTAGCGAGCGATATCTTCTTCCCGCGCGTGCAGCGGCCAGTGCGGCGCGGTATAGGCGGTGTACAGGAAGAACGGTTCCTGTGGTTTTGATTCTGCGTGCTGTGTGATACACTCCACCGCGAAATCACTGATCGCGTCAGTGTAGTAATATTCTCCCGGTGGTGTTTCGATCCGTGTATCATTGCGGGTAAGAGTATTAGGATTGAAATAGTTGCCGGCACCGGTAATCGTGCCGTAATACTCATTAAATCCACGGCGGCAAGGCCAGTTGTGATTGGGATCGGTCAGGTTGCCGGTGACATGCCATTTGCCGCTCAT
>CAZCLS010000608.1:0-2649 GCA_964499565.1 uncultured bacterium | reverse complement strand
CCCTGGCCGAATCCTCATAAGGGAAAAAATCTTCCCCTGGATGCCTGTATCGCTTTGCCCGATTGGGACCGCCTTGATGAGGTAATCGCCGCCTTCCCCGACCCTTGTTATCCCGGCCTTACAAAGTATTTTAATCCAGATGACGGCAGATACCGCCTTGGTGCCTGGTGGTTCAGTCTGTTTGAACGGCATTGGTCCTTACGCGGCATGACCAACGCGTTGATGGATTATTACTTATATCCGGAAGAAACCCATCGCCTGTTCCGTGCCTTGACTGATTTTTACCTAACTATTATCGAGAGAGCAGCAAAAGATGGAAACTGTGACGGAATATTCACGTCAGATGACCTTGGTACCCAAACCGGCGAATTTTTCTCTCCCGAGATTTTCCGCGAGTTTTTCAAACCTTATTATAAAGAATTAATTGATAAGGCCCATGAACATACCATGCACCTCTGGCTGCATACCTGCGGGAATGTCAGCCAATTCATTCCTGAATGGATCGATATCGGGCTTGATGTTATTCATCCCATCCAGAAGCATGCCATGGACGAACAGAAAATTGCTGAAACGTATGGAGGTGAGATCTCCTTTTTCACCGGCATTGAAGTCCAGCAGGTTATCCCCTGGGGAACACCGGAAGAAGTACGTGCTGAAGTACGCCACCTTATGCAAACGTTCTGGCGCAAAGGCGAAGGCCGCTGCATATTTACTGCCGGTAACGGCATCAATGGCGATTGCACGCTTGCCAGCCTCGAAGCCCTCTTCGATGAAGCGTATTCATACGGGACACAACTGGTAAATGAATAATGGACCTGCTCTCGCTGTCAGATGCTGAAATAATCCTCGCCTTCTGGCTCAAGCAAAACGTTTCATGCTCCCACATCGTCCCTTTGCAGGGTGGCATGATATATAACGTATTCCGGCTGGAATTTTCAGCACCGCCGTTTTCAGCAGTAATTAAAACAGATTGCGAATCGTCGTCACCGGGCTTTGAACGTGAAATCAACCGCCTTGCGTACCTGAAACAACATACCCGATTCCCTGCTCCCCGGCCTTATTGCCGGGCCGGCCCGGGTGAATGCATGCCATTCAGTTTCATTCTTATGGAATCCCTGCCCGGCTTCTGTATGTCTGCGCATTGCCTTTCCCCTGCGGACCGGTGTATATTCGAAGAACAACTCGCTGATATCCTTATCGATCTCCATTCTCATACGCGCCAAACATTCGGCGATATAGACTTGCAACCCGGATACACCGAATGGCAAGCCATCTTTGTACCGAAATTGTTTCAGCTTCGTCAAGACTTGTCAACGCTGCTTGCTTCCGATGTTTTGCACACCATTGACCAGGTATTATCATCTGCTTCTTCTGTTTTTTCATCACAAGGCATACCAACCCTTGTGCATGGTGACATCTGGTCCGGTAACATCATGCTGGTTGAAAAAGACGGGAAAACGTGGATATCCGGTATTGTTGATGCACCTGCAGTCCAGTTTGCCGATCCTGAATATGAAATGGCCTACCTCGAAGTCTTTACTACTGTTTCAACGCCCTTTTTTAATACATATACATCCGTCTTCCCGCTTCGTCCCGGCTATGAACTGCGAAAATTATATTACTGGCTTCACACCTGGATGCTTCATGTCTGGCTGTTCAATAAACCCCATTATCACAAAAAAACCACTGAAACCGTCTGCGCTATTCTATCTGCACTGTAGTACTATCTACTAACGGTCAAATACAGAGGACCGATCAGTCCAATCGGTCTGATCCGACCGATATATCCTCGCTAGCAATGCAGTCAAGCAATCATAATAATTCAATCCGTGCCTTTTTGCGTTTAAAAAGCAATCTTGGTAAAATACTAGTATATGATGAATACTGGGTTGCCTTTTATATCTAAAACTTTGAGATACCAATGAATAACGCTATTCAATATATGCTGGTAGCTCTGGTATGCACCGCAGCTATAGCAGAAACACCTGAAACGTCTACCCCCTTGTGCATCCCCGCCGGCTCACCCTGGTGGAGTGTCCAGCCGGAAATTAAAACCGCCTATCATGTCTCCGGCAGTATGCCTTCCCCAACAGAAATAGTTATGTTGAACCGAACTAAAGCCGAACGGAAAATATTCCGGAACGCACGCAAAGAATATTACGAAAAAATGCACCGCACAGCACCCGGGACAGACTGGCGGGAAATGGATATCAAAACCAAAGCCGCCAATACCCGCGCCCGGATGGCCTTGCGGGAAACGCTACTGAAACAAAATTCGCTTTATGACAGCAGTGTTTTTATTGAAACATCACTTATTTCGGATTTGATGGGCTTCTGGACGGAAAAAGGAAGCGATAATCTGGCGGGACGAATGCACACCTGTGACGTCGATATCGATAACGGCATAATTTACGGCGGTTCTTCCGGCGGTAATATCTGGGTTGGCGGCATCGCGGGAACAAACTGGAACAGCATCAACGATTATATCCAGTTTGATGATATTAAATCGGTGATCGCCTTGCCACTCAACGGTGGTACTCGCGTGCTCTGTGTACAAGGTGATGTGGTTTATTATACTGATAATAACGGTCTTACCTGGGAAATGTCTTCAGGCTTTAATAATGTCCAGTCCTGGGGTGTCCTCCGGCG
>CAZCLS010000607.1:0-2655 GCA_964499565.1 uncultured bacterium | reverse complement strand
ATTTGAGCGGATCCAAACAGCACTGGAAGAAACCTGCGGTCATCAACTGACCGAAACCATGTTAGCAGCCGGTATAGCCCGGG
Source organism: uncultured bacterium (assembly GCA_964499565.1). Classification (GTDB taxonomy): domain Bacteria; phylum Auribacterota; class UBA3054; order UBA3054; family CAZCLS01; genus CAZCLS01. Next base: position 2,572 of record CAZCLS010000607.1, on the reverse strand, counting down.
TGAATAACCTGCGCGGAATACTGGCGGAACTGCGCCGGCTTGTTTTCAGCGCTCCCGTAGCGCCTCTGCCCGCGCTGGAATTATTGATAGCGGAAATGTTCGCGATTCATTACTGTTCTGATCTTGGTGAGGCGACGGACATTCTAGAATCGCTGCTTAGCCTGGTAAAAAAACGGATAGCGTCAACCCAGGGATATTTTGCTGTTGACGCGGTAAAACTGTTCTGGATTAATCCGGTTGCCGATCTGCGGCTGATGAACAGTATGGAGCAATGCGGCGGCCGGATTTGCGGAACCGACTACCTGTTTTTCCATGCGCTTGACCTGATACCGGAAGATATTCCTCCTGTGGAAGCTCTGGCACGCATGGCATTAGCCGACCAGATGGTCGGATCAACCACAGACCGTGCGGACCGCGTCTGCCGTGAAATTAGACGATACGGCTCGGAAGCGGTCGTTATATCGCGTATTCCCGGAGCCAGCCATTGCGCGGTGGAAGGTACGATTATCGCTGAAAGCATACGCGCCAGACTGTCACTGCCGGTAATAGAAATTGAAGTTCCATCTGTATCCGACGCGATGCTGCCGGGTATCATTACACGGCTGCAGGCATTAGTCGAGACAGTGCAATCGAACCGGGGAAAATGAAATTAGAGAATCAAGTACATGATTTGACAAAACATGATAAAAGCATTACTATAAGCGAATAACATACATACAATCATCAAGAGACACATGATATATGCTGGTATAGACGCTGGATCGCGGGCGTTGAAAATAGTGCTTCTCGATCATGAATCCCGCCAAATAGTTGCCGCAGGCATAGAAGACCAGGGGGTTGATCAGGCCGGTCTGGCGGAAGAACTGTTCGAGCGCATGCTGGCAACGGCCTGTGCCGCACGTGAAGATGTCAGCCGTACGGTCGCAACCGGTTACGCCCGCAACGCGTTAGCATGCGCGGATGACACGATTACCGAGATATCATGCCACGCAGCGGGAGTCAGACATCTTCATCCCGAGGCGCGTACGATCATAGAGATCGGCGGTCAGGACAGTAAACTGTTGCGACTGAACCAGGATGGGAGCGTGTACGATTTCGCCATGAATGACCGTTGCGCGGCCGGTACCGGAAGGTTTCTGGAAGTGCTGGCGAGCCGGCTGAACATAGCGATAGACGATCTTGGCCGGCTGGCAGCGGAAAGCACCAATCCCGCCACAATCAGCAATATTTGCATTGTATTCGCTGAAACGGAAATAATAGGCCTGCTTGCCGAGGGAGTTCCACCCGCTGATATCGTGCATGGCATCGAGCAGGCAATCGCGTCGCGAGTTGTTACCATGGTCGGGAGAAAGATACAGCCGCCAGTGATATTTACGGGGGGAGTTGCTATGGTACCGGGAATGAAAGCAGCTTTGGAAGAGGCTTTGAATACGTCAGTGCAGGTAGCCTGCATGCCGCAATACACCGGCGCCCTAGGGGCGGCCCTGCTTGCTGCCCGTAAAGCCAGGACAGTCTGAAAGGTCTGACTGGGTAAATACCTGGAAGTCCCAAGCTCAAGCCGTACCAGTCGGGCCGGCAGTCCGGAGGAGCTGCCCTACGCAGCAGTCGGGCCTTTGGGTTATGCAGGCGTGCCGGCAGTCCGGAGGAGCTGCCCTGATAGTAGGACGGTTGCTCTGCACCGTTTATAATGCCGACATACACCCGTGAATGGATGAAGCATATATGAGATACGCGAACGCGAACGACAACGACAACGATAACGACAGCGAAGTCTAATGGCACATGTGAAAATTGCGAACCTTCACATTTTTGCATCCCAGTTCCATCCCATCGCTGATTTAGCGATCGAGTCTGATTGACATACCACCTTGAATATTTTATAATACAACTTAGTATAACTGTAAACCCGAAAGGATCGACTGCATGAAAGTACTGGGATTATTTTTTTGTTTAAGTGTAGCTCTTGTTTTGATATGCAGCTGCGGTAAACCGAAAGAGACCGCGCAGGCATCGCCGGGAACGACTCCGGCTGCCGTCGCCTCGCAATCGCCGGAATCTCCCGAACAGACCACACCTCTGACATTCGAAACCGAAGTAGCCCGACTGACTGAAAACACTGAAAGCCGGGTTGAGAAAATCAATCAACTATTCACGTATGTCCGCGATTCGATTCGACAGATACCCGTCAACTATGGCTGAGGGGGCAATCGCTGTGATATACCGCTCAACCGTGTGTTGCGTGACAAAAAAGGTGATCTGCAGGCCCGGGCCGAATTGTTGACAAAATTACTGACTGTCGGCGGTGAACAACCGTTGCTGCTTAAAATCGGTACCGGAAAGTCCGCTCCGATTATCGTTATGGTTCCCGCTTCAGATACCGACCAGGCCGCGCTTGCGACAGTCGCCGGTTCAACTCCTGTCACTATTCCGTATGAAGGCGGAATGTATGTGCCTCTCGATTTGCGCGGAGAACTCAGTATCGGCTCTATTGATGACGGCGTATATGATCCGGCCACAAAAGCGTGGGCGGCTGAAACTATTCCGCTAACGGTAAAATAACTGCATGGCATTT
>CAZCLS010000606.1:0-2659 GCA_964499565.1 uncultured bacterium | reverse complement strand
TGATCAGCGGGGTAACATTCCCCGCCTTGTTCAGCCTTCGGGCTACCTCATCCGTTAATAGAAGGCCATTCGTGAACAATTGAAAATAGCAGTCGGGATGCGCGCTGAAAACGTCAAAAAGACCGTTATGCAGCAAAGGTTCTCCGCCCAGTATCCCGAAAAAATACGCGCCCTGCTTTTTTGATTCCTCTACTATCCGGTTGATGTCTGGAACACTGAGTTCCGCCGCCGGCTGCGATGGAGTTACCCAACAGCCCTGGCACTGCAAGTTACAGTTGTTAGTAACTGACAAAAAAAGGAAAGCCGGGAAAAAAGGCTCGCCCCGCTCTACACGGCGCTTGAAACGATTCACTGCCCGCATGCCCTTCCAGCCGAAATTCCAGCAGAATTTCCACAACAACCGCGGGCTTGTTTCACGTATCATTCGCAGTATGAATCGCATCATCATCGTGTCTTATTTCCTTTGCGCGCTTGCGCGAATGCCCGGCGCCGGGCTAAAATTTCATGCAGGTCTTTGCCTTCCAGAGACGCTTCTACCGATGCCGGACTTTCTTGGCCGTCCGTCCCGTGCCCAATCTCCCCGCCGCTATACTGTTCCTCGGTATATTTAGGAAATATGATCGCCGTTCCCGGACACATCCGGGAACAGGCGGGACAGTTGTTTTTGCATTTCTCCGGGTGAGCTACCCGCACCTGGTCTTCCGCGCTAACGTCATACACGCCAAATGGACAGAAACTGACACATTGCTTGCATGACGTGCAGCGGTCATAATCCAGCACCGGAAACCATGGTATCCATTCCACTGCCGGAGCTGAATACGCAGGTACCGTATCCGGATCGACCGGGACAATGCCGATCGTCTTCAGTATCTCTTCCGCGGTTTGCGTCCGCATATTCATTATCCGGACATCTTCTCCTACGGGCATGCCCGCATACGAGAACAACCACCGTACTGACCGCGGATAACAGGCAACAACCGTAAGCTCAACCGCTGAGTTAATTTCCCTCAGCACTGCGTCTTTACGAGCCGCCGCGCCACACAAGTCAGCTACGGTTATCAGCTCTACTCCCGATGCCGTCAGAGCCGCATGCACCGCCCGGCGCGTTTCGGTCGGTATGATATCACTGTATGAACAATTGCAAAACAGGACCGTCATTGTTCACCTACCCGGTGCCGTATAGATAGTCAGTTGTTACTTTTTCAGATCAATGCAAACCAGAGCGCCTTTGCTGTTACGGCAATACACCATACCCCGGCATAAAACCGGCATAGTCCAGCACCGCGCCGATTTGTCATCAAGCACCGTGCAGCGCGCCAGTTCTTCATATTTTTCCGGGGTTACTTTCACACATATCAGTTCGCCTTCTTCGTTTAATACGATCAGTATGCCGTTCGCCTCTGTCAGGGAACTGAATCCGACTGATTGCCGCCATTTGACCGTGCCGTCGGCGATGTTCATGCACACCAGGTCACCTTTGCCGGCATTACCGTCCGGACCATACAGATGCCCGTCGATCAGAACTGAAGAACCGAATTGATTTTTCATCTCGGTATTCTGCCATAATGCGGTAGTCACCCCGCCACTGACACTAACCAGGGCGCAGCCTTTGCCATATCCCGATGAGATGAATACGTCGTTGCCGATGGCGATCGGGTCCGCCGCGTTCACCCGGTTGCGGAAAATCCAGGGAAACGACCACAGTTTTTCTCCATTAACCGGATTGACACCGTATAACGCTTCTTCTCCAAACATCAGCAGCTGGCGTGTTTTATTGAGAGTCGCCTCTACCGCCGATGCATAGCCGCCCTGACCGGCGGGGCTGGTCCAGATCAGATCGCCGGTTTTCTTGTTGAAGGCTATCCCGTACACATTCACGTTGACAACGACCATATCATCAACGATCAGCGGAGATGACGACAAGCCCCAGCGCGGATTTTTGGCATTATACAGGCGTGATATGTTCTTTTGCCAGTGTACTATGCCTTTCTGCGCGTCCAGGCATATCAAATCTCCTTCCCGGCTCAGTGTGTATATGTTTCCGTCATCGAATACCGGTGTCGCCCGCGGGCCCGGATGAGGGCCTTCCGGACAGGGATACGAATAGTTCCATACATCCGATCCCGTTTCGGCCGAAACACAATGCACGATGTCGGTGTTGTTAATATTCCCCATGGTATATACATTGGGCCCGGCAATACTCACACAGGAATACCCTTTGCCTACCTGTTTTTCCCATACAATCTTCGGTCCGTTGGTTAGCGTGGCCGGCGTCCAGTCTGTTTCCGTTGAAATGCCATCATGATTCGGTCCGCGCCAGTTCGACCAGTCTGTTTGGGCCTCGATACCGCTTGCTGATATCGCCAGTATGCCGGCAACCAGCACTGTCAGTGTGTATACTTTCTTCATAGCTATTCCTTGCGTTGCGCAGTGTTCCTGTTACTGTTCGTGTTCGTTTATTTGCTGACGTCTATACTAACCAAGTCGCCTTTGCTGTCACGACAGTAGATTTTTCCATTGCTCAATACCGGCATGTTCCAGCATTTGGCTCCTTTAGGGTCTAATACTTTCGCCTGCGATAATTCCTTGTAGGCAGTCGGTGTCGCTTCGGCTATGCTCAACTCACCTTTTTCATTCAAAATAATCAGCTTGCCGTCTG
>CAZCLS010000605.1:0-2666 GCA_964499565.1 uncultured bacterium | reverse complement strand
CCGGCTGAAGGCTGCTGATATTCAGCGTCTCCATCAACAAATCCCACGTAATTCGTTCCGCGCGCGTCCAGGCCGAGTTCGACATCGATCGCCGCGACTGTCGGTATATCACCCTGCTCAAAGTCGGGTTCAGCGCCGGTCGGGAAAAGGTATAAGCCCACCAGAGCATCGAAGTTTATTTCTCCGGATGCCGGTGACAGGAGCGTAAAGCGGTTGGTTCCTTCAAACAGGGGCATATACAAGCCCTGTTTTTCAAGGCCGCCTTCCTGTATATAGCTTGCCAGGTTGCCGTAGATCGCCGGTGCCTCGGTTTCGGTCGCATCAACCGGATTGAGGATCGGATATTGGTTCGGATCCAGCACACTCACAAAATTATTCGTCAGGAAATAACCGCGAATCTGGTAATTGGCGCCGAAATCGCCGGCGTCTTCCAGATGCTGCATGGCGTACTGGTCTTCATTCGTGAAGTTCAGATTGCCAAACCGGTAAAAACCGCGGATGACGGTTACATCCATACAGGCATTAAACTGGGCGCTTGGTGTTACCTGGTCTATCATGGTATCCTGGTAATACGTCAGACCGCCCGGACCTTTCAGCTGGGCCAGGTACAAACCATAGACCTGCACCGAGCCTTCGGCGTCGATCACCTGCATGCTCACCGTGAAGGTCAACGTTCCCAGCGTACCGCAATCAATCGTGATCATCCCTTGATATGTACCGACCGCCAGGCCGCTGCGGGAAACACTGAACTTGATGGATTCTTCCAGAGATACGTTTCCGCTGGCAGTGGCGGGATCGAGCACCAGCCAGGCGCTGTCTGATGTGGCACTGTACGCAAAATTACTGCTGCCGTTATTAGCCAGCGTAAAACTAGCCTGGGAGCGCCAGTAGCCCATATTCATTTCCGTTACCGGCAAGCCCGGTTCGGCCGGTGGATTGTCCACCGTTATTTCAATATACCCGAGGGCATGATCTCCGGCCGGTGAGATTGCCCACTGGCCGTAGCTGTATTTGCACACGTAACTGGCACAATTGGGTGAAGCCATGCCATACGGATTCACACTGGTATCATTGCGGCCGGCCACGTTAAAGTAAGTGATCTCGACCCGGTACCCGTTAATCTGGGTTGCCAGGGATGATTTAGTAAGAAAATTCGTAGCAAGCTGAAAATAACCAGCTTCCCCGCCATGAAATCCACAGGCGATAAATCCCTTGCCGTCAGTCAAACCATCGTTCTGGTCCACCGCCGCTAAGGTCGGCGGGCTGCCTTCCTGAAATGACGGCAGCTCTCCAGCACCGAACATGTACAGTCCCAGCATGCCCGCATCGCCGATTTCCATCGCTCCCGGGCACAAAAACGTAAAGCGGTTTACTCCCGGATACAGAGTCATTACCAGGTCCTGCTTCTGCAAGCCGGACGCGGTAAGATAATCGCCAACATCGCCTGCCACCGTGGCGCTTATGCCCTGCGGCTGATTCAGCAGATCGTATTCTTCCGGATCGAGCCGGTATACTGTGTTTGATCCGTACCAAGAGCCCATGGTCTCAAACAATCCCGGGGCCGAATCGACAACGTTGTCCTTGATATACTGGTCCGAATCCACTATTGCAGTCAGCCCGAACCCGTAAAAATCCCCTAATACACCGACATCCATGTTGCCGTTAAAACTGGCACTCGGTACATCATTGCCGAACATGGTGTCCTGATAATATTTTTGTCCATTGCTCAGTGGCGTTATTGCCGTTATATGCAGTCCATATACATTCACAACGCCGCCGGCGACTTGAATGTTCACCGTATACTGGATAGTACCGTAAATCCCGCAATTAAGAAGGATATGGCCGGCATGGGCGCCGTCACTCAGCCCGTTGCGGTTTACCGTGAACGGTATCGTCTGTTCTAATGTTACCACCGCGCCCGTCGCGGCGGGATCGATTGTAATCCAGCCAACATCCGGTGCGGCACTGTAACTGAAACTGCCGACGCCGCTGTTAAGTATTTTAACGGTGCCGTTTGTACGCCAGGGCCCGAGATATACATCGGTAACGGGGGCATACGGTTCAGGCGGAGGATTACTGACCTGCACTTCCAGATACGCGACGGCGTGATTGCCGCCCGGCACTATCGCCCACTGACCGCCACTGTAATAGTCGCACACATACCCTACCGTGCTGAACGACGTCAGTCCGTGCGGATTAACTGCCGGATCATTACGGCCGAGAACGTTGAAGTGCGTGATTTTTACAACATACCCGCTGATCTCCTTCTGCAGGGTCGTACCGCTCAGAATTTTATTTCCCAATTGAAAATATCCCGCGTCTCCACTGTGGTAGCCGCAGGCAGCGTATCCGTCCGCGTCCATCTGGGAAGGATTGTTATTATCGATCGCCGCTAATGTCGGCGCCGCATTCTCGGCAAAGTTCGGCGATTGATTCGTTCCGTAAATAAACAATCCCAGCATGCCCTGGTCGCCAATCTCCATCGCTCCGGGGCACAGGATCGTAAACCTGTTCGTGCCCGGCTCTAACGGCATCGCCAACTGCTGCTTGACCAGGTCGGCGCCCAATGCGCCAACATAATCAGACAATCCGCCACTGAGAACCGGATCACTGTCGTTGTCATAGACCGGATTTAATATGTCGTATACCGTCTGGTCCAGCGCGTA
>CAZCLS010000604.1:0-2672 GCA_964499565.1 uncultured bacterium | reverse complement strand
GGACCGAAATTCCGACTCCGGTCAAAACCACGGCAACCCTGGACGGGAAATATCATATCTATGACGTCCGGCGCGGCAAAAGCCTGGGTTATACGGACACGATTGCCATGGAAGTGGGGCCGGGCCGGGCTGAATTTTACAGTCTTCTGCCGTACGAGGTGAAGGAACTGGAAATAAAGGTTCCCGACAGTGTCCGGCAGGGTGAGGTTTTGGAGTGGAGCGCGCAACTGAAGACCGGTGAAGGGAAAGCCGGCCTGCATATTTTCCGGGTCACGTTCAAGTCGCCGCAGGGGAAAGAAGTTGCCTGCTATGCCGATAACGTCAAGGCAGAACAGGGCCGGGCTTCCGGAAAAATTCCGATTGCTTTTAACGACGAGCCCGGCGCGTGGACCCTGCGAATCAAGGACGTGGCTTCAGGCCAAACGGCCGACGCCGGATTCAAGGTAAACCAGGCAAAATAATGATTGAATGTATGGGAATTGCATCCGTCGGCTGATGGATTGTAGCCGGGGGCGGCTTGTCCTGCGTAGCTGGTTCAGCGAAGCGGGATGACCCCGGATCCGCGATCGACGATCGCGGCTACAGTTAAAAGTTGCCCTGAAATATGCGCTTCGCTAATTAAATAACAACAATGAAAGGATATGTTATGAAAACACAAATGATGTTCGGAGCGATTATCCTGGTTGGCATGACGCTTTGCGCGGCGGATGCCGAGAAGAGAACTTATCCCTGCCATCGGCTGGCCCAGGCGCCGGCGCTTGACGGGAAGATGGATGATGAGGCCTGGAAGAACATTCCCGAGGCGACCGGGTTTTATATGTTAGGCGGTTTGGGACAATATGCTTCCGAGAAGCAGACCTTTTTCAAGGCGGGCTGGACGGATGACGCGATTTATCTTGCGGTGCGGGCCGAGGAGAGCGCGCCGGAGAAGCTGATTCTCAAGGGCGGCAACGTATGGTCGGAGGACAGCATTGAAATATTTTTTTATCCCGCGTGCGCGCTGACTTACACGCAGTTGGCAGCAAGCAGCGCGGGTAGCCGGTATACCGGGCGCGGACTGGATCCTTTTAACGTGTCGGAGTGGGAGATGAAGACGGCCGTGGGAAAGACGGAATGGTTTTTGGAACTGCGGATACCCTTCGCGGTACTGATGGCGCCGGCGCCGAAGGAAGGGGACAAATGGCCGGTGAACGTGGCGCGGAACATATTGACCGGCCCGCGGAATGAAAAACACACCTGCTGGCCGTTATTGCAGACCGGGTTTCATGATATAAAAAATTTCGGGTGGTTTGTGTTCAAAGGGGCGGCCGGAGATAAGACTGCTGACGAGGAAAAAGAAATTAACGGGTCTTATATCCGGGATATGCATGGTGAAATCAATGAATTGGCTGGTATGGCCGGGAAATATGAGAAAGAGCTGGCCGAGGCGCAGAAGATAGAAAAGCTGCGCGTTGAAGCTGAGCAATTGCGGCAGGTATGGAAACAGACGGCGAAGGCGTCCCAGGCACAGCCCGATATACGGGAGCTGAGAGAGGCGCTCCGGGCCAGCGTTGATTTACAACAGAAAAGCGATGATTGCATAGACCATGGCATGCTGGAAGCATTATTCATGAATGAAGATTGGTTTTGTTTATGAGACCTTGCACCATTAATGAAGGAATTGATTACGGCGGCGTCTTTCCGGTCGCATTATATCAGGCGGCGCGCGCTGTCCGGCCTTTTATTTTGCGGATGTTCATTCAAATCATTCTGGTTTTCTGTCCGATAATGACCGGGTGGGCGGCGGACACCAACGCTCCCGATCCCGGCTCTTCCGCTCCGGACACAAATCGGTTGAGTGTTTCCGATCTGGGCTGTTCCGGGGCCGGGCCGGAATACCTGGAAGCCTACCGGTCGTTCCTCAATTCCTGGGCGACCGATCTGGGCGGACATTCCTATACCTCGTCCATTCCCGTTCTGCGCAAGGCGTCTCAAAACGCGCAGAATGCCGCCGTAAAGCTCCGGTGTCTGCTTCTCCTGGCATGGGCGCAATATCTCAATAATAGCGCGGAAGAAGCCCATACATCCGCCATGGAATGCCTGACGATGGCCAAACAAGCCGTTGCTCCGGCCGATACAAACATCTTCCTGCTGGATAATCTGAAGGCTTTTATTTCCTCCAATTCAATCGTCCGTCCGGCGGACCTGAAAAAACATCTGAATGCCAACGACGATCTGAGCGCGCTCATTGAGGATTTATTTTATCTGGAAAAGAGCAGGGATATCTTGCGGCAGATGGCTGCGCTCCGCGCCGCAAAGGCAAAAACGCTCTTGGAGCCCAGGATTACGGATGAGAGCAAGGCCCAGGGGATATCGGCCGCCGACCTGGAAAAAATCAAACCTGTTTTGGAGAAAAAATACGAAAAGCAGCAAGGGATTGACTTTTCAGGATTGGCCGATGACGTGGAAAACGAATACGCTAAAATGCTCTTGGACGAACTGTTCAAATGAAAGATATCGGAAAAGCCCGCGGTTTTACGCTCGTTGAATTACTGGTTATTGTGGCGACGCTTGCCCTGCTGGGGGCAACTCTGTTGCCGTCGGTCGGACACCTGCGGGCAAAGGCCGCGCAAGCGCGTTGCGCCAATAACATGCGTATTCTGGGAGTGGCCTGGAATATGTGCGTCAACGAT
>CAZCLS010000603.1:0-2676 GCA_964499565.1 uncultured bacterium | reverse complement strand
CTGGTTTCCGGAGCGTGACTCCGTCTTTCTTCAGCCCGGGATTATCAGGATGGCACGAGCCCTCATCTGTGGCTGAGGACAGCCACCCTCCATAGTGGTACGTTTTCCTTTTTCCGGCACTGGAGGGTGGCCGTCCTCGACCACCATAGCGGGCCTTTTGATCGCTTCCACGTTCCCCTGGCGTTATGTGTCCGACACCCACTATCGCTTATTTCCAAACGCCTCACGAGCTATCTCTTTCAGTTTCTTCAGATCAAGCTTGCCGCTGCCCAGCATCGGCAATTCGTTTATTTTTATGTACGCGTCCGATGCCGGTTTCCATAAATTCGGGATCGTGCTGTACGCCAGAACCCGTTTGAGATTTTCCGCGTCCCCTGCACCTTCGGTATACAGTACTACCAACTTCTCTCCGCGCTTTTCATCCGGTACCGCGGTCACCGCTAATACTTTGTCCTGCGCGTTAATACTTTCATGCAGAATGTCCTCAATCGCTATGTGCGGCACCATCTCCCCGCCGATCTTGCTGAAACGTGATAGCCGGTCGGTTATCGTTATAAACCCATCCTGATCAATCATCGCTATATCTCCCGTCACATACCAGCCGTCCCGCATTACCCTGGCGGTCTCGTCCGGGCGGTTCAGATACCCGCGCATCACGTTCGGCCCTTTTATAAGCAGCAAACCTTGTTCTTCCCGCGCGAGCGGCTGCCCTGTTTCCGGGTCAATTATTACGGCCGCTACTCCCGGCAGGGGTTGCCCGACGGTGCCCTCTTTCGTACCCATCTGAGAATACCCGGCTATCTCGACATCCGGAATGTTCAGAGCCGCAACCGGCGAGAGTTCCGTTGCCCCGTAGCCTTCCAGCGGCCGCATGCCGAACTTCTCATAAAACATGTCCGAAAGACGTTTTTTCAGCTTTTCAGCTCCCACAACAACTAATTTCAACGTCCTTAAATCTTCCGCCGGCGTCCGACGGATATACATCATCAGAAATCCGGGCGCTGTAAACAGCTGCGTCGCTTTATACGTGCGAACTAATTCTCCGATCTTTTCTCCATCAAGCGGGTTGTAATGATATACTGCCGGATATCCACTCAGCAGAGGAAACCACAGCGTTGTGGTATAGCCGAACGAATGGAAAAAAGGCAGTATACCGCATACACAGTCATCCGGCCGCGGATACACCAGCATGCGCATGGATTCTATGTTCGAAATAATATTATGGTGACTCAGCTGTACCCCTTTCGGTTCTCCCGTTGACCCGGACGTAAAGATGACTGTAGCTACATCATCGGCATTGAAGCTGGTACGATGTCCCAGAATCCTTTTCGGCAGGAAGCACGCTTTTAGCCACGAGTGTATTTTCAATCCCGGGGTGAACGCTGCTACCAGGTCTTCAATATACAGGCAGGAATCCAATTCCAGCCCCAGCTTTTCTAAAAACTGTCGGCTGGTTAGTACATACCGCATATCGCACTGCTGAATGCAAGACTGAATCGCTTCGCGTGACAATGTGTAATTCAGATTTACCGTTGTCTTATTCAACAGTGCGGCAGCGGTATTTGCCAGCGCTCCTCCTACCGAGGGTGGCAGCAGTATGCCGAGATAGCGCTGTCCCTTAAGTGTGTCTTCCAAAATGTTCCCCAGGGCAATCGATGCCGTCAATAATTTCCCATACGTCAGTTTTTTGCCCGAACTGTCCGCTACGGCAGTGCTATCCCAACTGGCACGGGCTTGCTCAACAAATTTTTCCGCCAGTGACCGCCGTTGTGTTTTATGGTCTTCAAAATACGCGCAGCTTAATTCGAGTATAGCCCGTTTAACATCATCAGACGTTGAAGATGCCGGCATTGGTTTGCCGAAAATAATCGTAATCGGATACGGAATCATGCGGGGAAGATTTGTCAGGGGACGGCCGTTAAAATAACTGAATATACTGCCCCAGGCCCCACCCAGGTAAACTGGTATAATTGGATAACCGGTTCCTTTGACAATTCGTTCAAATCCGGATTTGAACATGTACATCTGTCCGCTGAGCGTTAAAGCTCCTTCGGGGAAAATACAAACCATATACCCGTCATCAAGTGCCGCGCGGGCTTCATGAAAAGCCTGGATGATCTTTTTGGGCGGGTCGGTTGAGTGGATCAGGATCGCCTGACCGATGTCTGCCAGGAAGCGCGCGAACCTGCTGTTCTCATATGTTTTGCGCGACATCATAAACCGGATGCGGCGCTGCTGAGTCGCGGTGAGCAATACCGCGTCAGTCCATCCTACATGATTGCAGACCAGCAGTGCGGGTCCCTCAACAGGCACATGTTCGATGCCGAGAACCCGGATCGTGTAGAAAATACGGGCAAGAATCATGAAGACAAACCGCAACAGAAAATCCGGCAGGACTTTTAACGTTATAACCGTCAAAACCAGGGTTAGTAACCCGGCAATCAGGAATCCCTGCCCGGGTGTCATGTTCAAAAGGCCTGAAAAGAGATATATTGCCAGAGCGGCGATCAGGGCCCCGATCCAGCTCAGAAAGCTTGACGCAGCCAGGATTTCTCCGCGTTCCTTTCCGGGACTGCGGTATTGAATGAATGTATTGACCGGTACGATAAACAGGCCGCCCCCAATGCCGGCTAAAAGCAGCAGAACGGCACTCACTGCCATCGCGCTGGTTACCTG
>CAZCLS010000602.1:0-2688 GCA_964499565.1 uncultured bacterium | reverse complement strand
CCCGGTTCGGGCTCCTGTGTCGGTCCTAACGTTGTAATATATATATTTGTTACAAGAATCGTGTTTGGCAATTTCACACCGGCCAGCGAACGGAAATCATTCGTAAATATCTTCCAAATCTCCTGCTGGTTGTGTTTCGCGGCAATCTTGAACGTCTCGCTGTATCCGTTGGAAATACTGCCGTTTTCGAAAAGAGTGTAGAACGGATAATACATTGTTTCCCAACTCTGATTCACGGTAACATTGGTAGAGGCGCCATAGCCCAGAGAAAATACCATTCTGACCGGATAAACCGTACCCAGATAATTATTTATTTTCGTTTCAAACCAGCGCAGATCACTGACCATATACGTGCGGGATTCTACCTCCAGATAGCCACCCAAGGTATCGATTCGTTCATACACATATTCATTAGAGCATACCGTACCCCACGGCTCATACGGGTCATCCATACTGGCTTCCATGCGTGCATCCGCGCGCGCAATAATACACCCGAGGAATATGCTAATTGTACAAAAATAAAAAATACTCCGTTGGGTGAAAATCGTTTTTCTCATGGTCTACTCCTTATTTGTTATTGCGCTATTCTTTCATGCTACAGGCGTAACCTATGTCTATCATAGCATAAGTGCTGCTGGTTTTCAAAAGTATTTTATATAATCCGTTCAGGATGAGTATACACAGTCAGCCGGTTCCTCCGCGCGAAACCGCACAATGTAATGCCGCACTTCTGCGCCGCTTCAACAGCTAATGATGTTGGTGCCGACACTGCCGTTATAATTTCCAAACCCGCCCGAGCTGCTTTGGCAGCCATTTCAAAACTGACACGCCCGGAGAGCACCACTCCGCGCGCGCTTAATGAATGTTCCGCGAGAATCATCATGCCAATTGCTTTGTCCAGGGCGTTATGCCGGCCGATATCTTCGGCACATGCCAGAATCTCACCATCCTCCGAAAAGATCGCAGCCGCGTGTGTACCACCGGTTGCACGGAATACAGGTTGCCGGTTTTGCATTTTTTCCACTACACCTGTTATCAGCTCCGCGCATACAGTAATTGAATGGTCAATTTTTGTGTTCGTAATCAAATCCTGTATGCTCCTGACTCCGCATGCGCCGCATGAACTGGTAACCAGAAGGTTTCTGACCTTACCTGATTTGACCGGGTGATTTATTGACACCTGCACGACCGGCGAACCAAGGCATTCAGGATTTGATGGAATAATGATCGCGTCTTCCCGTTTAGTGATATAACCTTCGGTATACATAAATCCCAGTGTTAATGCTTCAAGATCTGATGGTGAGCACATGAGGATTATATTCCCAACGCCAGCAATCGCAAGAGTTACCGTTTCCTCGCGCACCACAATGTCTTCCTGTTGAACAACCGATGAAGCCGGCAGTGTTATCCGCGATGTCTGCACTCGCCGCTGCATGTTTTCAAGTGAAGTATTTATAACCTGGTTATTTACCACATCCTCGGGTGTGTTGATGTTAATAAATGCGTCAACATTTGTAAATATGACCGTTTCTCCTTCCAGCTCCCGCCACAACCGTCCGACACCAAGCCTGCCATTTCTGACAGCATCGCAGATCAAATCATACGCCGCAACATCGACTACCGCGCATAAGGGATGTTCAACACCATCGTTCGTACTGGCATAGGTAATCGCCTGTTGTGAACCGGCAAAAGCACGGCACAAAGTAATTATCTCCCGTGAAGTAATATTTGGCATGTCACAGGGCATAATCAGTACCGCATCCGTTTTATCCTGGAAATATCCCAAAATCCCACATAACCCTCCCAGCGGGCCTTTCTCCGGTTCCAAGTCGGGAACTATCGGCAGCATGTAACTCCCATAGATTTCAGCATCATTCGTGCTTAGTATGATCTCATCAATGCCTGACGCCCGGATTTCCGCGATCATCCGATCAATAATTGTCAGACCATCAACAAGCGGGATCAACCCTTTGGCAATGCCGCCCAGGCGTGAAGCACGGCCACCGGCCAGGATCGCCGCGCCCATAGATTTATTCTCTAAAGGAGGATTCAGCACGATTGTCAGATGATTATGAAATAAAGATACTCTAACTAAAAATTTATGGTCACATGTCTTAGCTTGCTTTCAAGCGTATTACGCTTTCGTAATGTTCACCGCGCACACTTTGTATTCCGGAATCCGGGCAATGGGATCCAATGCATCATTTGTAAGCATGTTTGCCGGCCCTTCAAAGAAATGGAACGGCATGAATATCCATCCTTGTTTAATATTCTCAGTCGCCCGTGCTAAAGTAGTTACACTACCGCGCCGGGAGCTGATTACTACCATATCCCCATGAGCAATACCCAGTTTCAGCGCGTCATCGGAATGGATTTCTACATAGCCGGTCGGCGACACCTGGTGAATCGCCTTTGATTTGCGTGTCATGGTGCCGGTATGAAACTGATAGAGCTGGCGGCCGGTAGAAAGGATAAAAGGATATTCTTTGTCGGGCACTTCAGCCGGCGGCTTGAACGGTGCGGCGTGGAACTTGCCTTTTCCGCGTTTGAATGCATCTTTATGCAGATATTTCGTACCGGGATGGTCATAATCCGTGCATGGCCATTGCAGGCCCACAGATTCAATCCGGTCATACGATATACCACCATAGATAGGTGAGACGGCAGCGATTTCATCCATAATCGCCC
>CAZCLS010000601.1:0-2690 GCA_964499565.1 uncultured bacterium | reverse complement strand
AGGCGTATTGCATGAATTAATGGCAGTGGTCGATGGGCATCCGCTCTATAACATCACCCTGAATGAGAACGCCGCCATATCTACCGCGGCGGACGTGGTTCGCGACACCGCTCCATATAATGTCAATGGAGCGAACAATACTGTTGGTATCTGGGATGGCGGACATGCCCGTGCCACTCATCAGGAGTTCGTCGGCCGGGTGACAACCAATGATAACGGTGGTTCCAGTGGTGTACATTATCATTCCACACATGTTTGCGGCACGATTGCTGCCGCGGGAGTTGTAGCTGCCGCGCAAGGCATGGCGCCCCAGGTTATGATCAATTCCTATGACTGGAACGATGATGAAGCAGAGATGGCCAACCGGGGCGCGGCATTGCCGAATCAGGCCGGGAAACTGTATCTTTCCAACCATTCCTACGGGTCCGGTGTGGGCTGGGATAGCAGTGGAACGTATTGGCCCTGGGACATAACGGTGACTGCCGACAGTTGGTTTGGGCGCTACTCGTCTTTCAGCCGGGAATGGGATGATATTGCGTATAACGCGCCATATTACCTGATATGCAAATCGTCCGGCAACGACCGCAATGATGAGCCATCAAACGGCAGTACGGTTTATTACTGGAAAGGCAGCTGGGTGGCGATAACCTATACTAATGGCGTTCATCCCGCCGGTGATGGTCTGTATAAAGGCGGGTATGATTGTATTCCGCATAAAGGCGTAGCAAAAAATATTCTTACGGTTGGCGCGGTACATAATGCGGTATTGTCCGGAACGCGCTATCTGCCGAACGCGACCATGTCAACATTCAGCAGCTGGGGTCCGGCGGATGACGGGCGCATTAAACCAGATGTTGTCGGTGACGGGGTCAGCTTGTATTCGACCGGCAGTGGTTCAGATATTGATTATATCTATCTGAGCGGTACCAGCATGGCATCGCCCAATGTCTGCGGTTCGGCATTGTTATTAATTGAGTTATACCGGAGCAAGCATTCTTTCAATGCCTGCCGGGCAAGCACGCTCAAAGGGCTACTGATTCATACGGCCGATGACCTGGGAAATCCCGGTCCGGATTACATCTACGGCTGGGGATTGGTGAATACTAAATCGGCGGCTGATATTATTTTGAAAGATGCAGCGGGTGATCCTGAAGCGTTTTTATATGAAGGATTACTGAACAGCAGCAATTCCGCTGATGATTTTGATGTGATTATTGATGGAACCGAACCGCTTACCGCCACCATTTGCTGGACCGACCCGCCCGGGGTATCAACGACCGCGCATGACAATCGAACTCCCGTACTGGTAAATGATCTTGATCTGCGGATTACCACACCTGGCGGCACAGATCGCTTCCCGTTTACACTCAGCTATCTGAATCCTTCCGCGACTGCTGTGACAGGAGATAATAGCGTTGATACCGTTGAGCAGGTATTCATTGATACCGGAGCTGCTCCGGGAACGTATACGATTACGGTTTCTCATAAAGGGATATTGACCGATGGCCAACAGAATTATTCACTCGTTGTCAGCGGAGCAATTCCAGAACCCGGAATCAGCGGCTTGGCGCTCCTGTGCATTTTGGCGGGATTAAAAAAGCGGTTTGGCTGACCACTAAAAAAGGGATGTTGTCGTAAAACTGTCCTGGGACACTATTCTTTATATTCAAGGGTAATATCCTTGCGGATATCGCTGGATTCTGCTTGTTTGACCTTCAAATCTTCGGGTTTCAGCACTACCGGCGGGTTAATAACCGGAACAGTGTTTGATGTGGATACCGACACGGCGATGATCTTGTCCATAGCAGCATCGACGGCTTTAAAATCGTTCGGGTCGAGCATACGATAGGAATTATGTTCTTCCCCGGAAACCGAACTGCTTTGAGCCGGGGTAGCCGCTACGGAACTGGTAACCGGCTGTACGGCAGGTTTGGCAGAGGAAGGATCTGAAGCGGGAGCGGAAGATGTGCGCACAAGCGGTACTGGCTCCAGGGTGGTACTGGCCACATATTCAACCGAGGGGATATCCCCGGATGGAGTGCCGCGCATTACTGCTATAACATATTTCTGGGCGTCGGGCCGGTAAAAATAGCCCAGGTGACCACCATGGTTAAGAATAACCATCCTGTCCTGCATAACATTTTCCAGCCAGCGCCGGTCATAATCGTTTAACAACCAGTCATCCGATGTATGCAGTATGAAGATACGGGGATTGTTCCGCAAGGTTTGCTGAATAGCAGGCAAACTGGCTTCTCGATTCAATTGTTCGAGAGGCTGAGACTGCCACAGATTTGAATAAGCTGTCTTAATAAACGTCATGGCATAACGGTAATAGCCGTACCGTTCAATTTCTTTTTCCAGTTCCTGGCGGGAGAATGTGGAATAAGAATGATTTAGAATGCCAAAATCCTTCTGAGAATGGATGGCTTTAATAACTTCATTAAGCGACATCCGGTACAGCAGGCCAATGGCAAACTGTGCTTCTTCGGTATCGACCGGCAGATTTGTTGAGCCGTTCAATTCGCCGGCGGTATACATTTTATAGAATTTAACTGCCTTGTTCTTTTTTTCTTCAATTACCACTTCCGACCATTGGCGCCAGGTCTGGTAGAATTCATCCAAGGTAAGAAGACCATGCATAACATTGACGGGAGGGCTCAAGGCGACAATCCGATCAAAATTGATTTTGT
>CAZCLS010000600.1:0-2691 GCA_964499565.1 uncultured bacterium | reverse complement strand
ATATTTTTTCGGATGCGCAACGTGGCATCTTGACATTCTCTCCCGCTCCGCAGCGGCCTGTTGTTCCTGTTCAATCGTCGGTATGTTCATACACGCTCCTTGTGTACTCTGTAGTTAAATTTTTTTAGCCCGTTCTTTCAGTCCGTCACAAAACTCACGCATGCTCACATCTTTCGGCTTTTCATACGCCTTCAGATGCTTCCTATGTTCGATAACGGCGGCAGCCGGCACGTTACACGTACAAAAATCCTCGCCCGTATTTTCCACCAGAGCGCCGTTAAAGCATTTTCGGCACACCAGCGCCGTTTCGGTCGTCTTTTGCGGTTCAGCGGCAGCCTGAGGGCTTTGCGCACAGAATTTCGGGTCATACTTCACCTTCCGGTAAAATCCTTTCAGATATCCCCGCCAACTCTGAACGCCTTCCCATCCGTTTTCATTGTTGTAAGAGATGTACGCCTCCGATATCAGCTTCAGCCGTTCGATACTCTCGGTCGGAAAGAATCCTCTCAACGCAAAAATGCAGTCATCCAGCGTGCAGGGGGCAGGTTTCTCAAATCCGATCTTATCCTCCGCCCTCGGTAATGGTCTGGGAACGTCAGAAAAGTCGTCAGGTCGGTCGTTTGCATGGACCTCACGCGCGCGGTTTATATCTTGACTAGTATATATATCTGATATCTGTGCAAGCCGGGCTTCCTCTTTTTTTAAGCCCGGCTCAAGCCCGGCTTTAGCCTGGCTTTTCTTTTTGCTACGCTTACCACCCGTGCGACCGCTATTTGCGAGTTTTTGGTATGTACAAAAAGATTCCTCGTACACTTCCACCATTCGTTTTTGGAAATACTTTTTGTCATCTGATAACTTATCAAACGGAGCCATCACTTTGCTCTTGTGACGCATCCAAACTCTCCTTGTCATCCTCGACCACTTCGCCAAAACGGTGTCATCGTCCGGAAGAGTTCCGGGTGGATCCTGGTGCCACGCCACACACAAAAGTAATACATACGCACCCACCTCGGAGGGTGTCATCACCGCCACTTTCTCATCGCTCAGAAAGTCCAGCGGATAGAATTTGAAAAACGGGAATTTTTTGAATTCTTCCACTTTTCCGTCATTATCCATCGTTTTGTCGTCCATTATTTCTCCCCTATTCATCGTTATTATGTCCATACCGATCGGGATCCCACGCTGCCAGGTCATCATTGTCAGGGTCGTCAAACCGGGTAAACTGCCCCGTCCACCGCAGCAGAACGGTGCCCTGGGCGCCGTTTCTCTGCTTCGCTATGATAAGCTCCGTCTTACCCTTCGTTTTGTTGTCAGAAGAGCTTTTGTCGTAATAGTCCGGCCGGTACAGGAAAAACACCGAGTCGGCGTCCTGTTCGATTGCTCCCGATTCGCGCAGCTGGCTAAGTTGCGGCCGTGTCGCTCCGGCGCCGCCTTTCTCCGATTCCCTGTTAATCTGAGACAGGGCGATGATAGGAAGGTTCAGCTCGTTGGCCAGGCTCTTCAAACCGCGCGTAATCGTCGCTACCTCGCGTTCTCTCTGCCCGGCATTGCCCGGGGAATGCATCAGCTGGATGTAATCGACTATCACCAGTTTAATTTCGGGGTGCTTGGTCTTCATCCTTCGGCACCGCGCCCTCAATTCCGTCGGCGAAAGCGAAGGCGGCGCATCAATCCACATCCGTGCTTCTTTAAAAAACCCGGCGCCCTGCAGCAGGGCGATATAATCCTGGTTCCGCAATTTACCATCCCGTATGCGCATACTGTCAACCCGGCAGTACGAAGACAGCATACGCTGCATCAGCTGGTTTTTCCGCATCTCCAGAGAGAATATCAGCACACCGTCCCGCGGAATCTTCAGAACATTCTCCGCCAGGTTAAGGGCAAAAGCCGTCTTGCCCATCCCCGGGCGTGCCGCGATAATCAGCAGTTCGCCGCCGTGCAGCCCGGCCGTCATAGAGTTAAGGTATCTAAACCCCGTGTCCAGCCCCGAAAGGCCGCCCTGGTTCTTCACCAGCATCTCGATGTTCTCCAGGGTATCCTTCAGGATAGTCTTCGAGTCGTCGATAGTCACGCGCTCACTGCCATGCGCCGCGTCGAATATCATCTCTCCGGCCTCATCCGCCAACTCCGCGGTAGGACGTTCCAGATTATACCCCTCGGAATGTATATGCCCCGCCACGCGAATCAGCGTACGGCGGTGATAATGGTCCTTCACGATGTCGGTATAATGCTCGAAATGCGCCAGCGAAACCACGGAATCAGTCAGCTCCGCAAGGTATGCAGGTCCGCCGACCTTTTCCAGGTTCCCGCCGGCACGCAGTTGATTAGTCACCGTCACCATGTCTGGTATCTGCGATCGATCCTCGTACACCTTAACGATAGCTTCGTGAATCATGCGATGCACCGGAAAATAAAACATATCCGGTTTGATGACATCGATGCCCTGAAGAGCGCAATCCTCATCAGACATCATGGCTCCCAGCACAGCTTTCTCCGCGTCTCCGCTATGCGGCGGTACACGTTCACTCCCCATAACAGCTACCGGTAGTTATTAATTATACGGACGATCTTCTGGGCGCGCGCCATCCGCGCCTCGTTGACGTCGAGCACCAACTGATTCACATTTCCCGTAAAAGCCACCAGCGGCTTCTCTATCCCTTCTGCCAGCTTCAGTATATCGTCCACCACGCT
>CAZCLS010000599.1:0-2695 GCA_964499565.1 uncultured bacterium | reverse complement strand
TAATATCGACAAACGGCCGACCCGTGCCGATCCCGCCACGGGTGATCGTTACACTATCACTTGCTGTGACTCCTAACTGGTTCGTGCCGGTCACCGTGATCACATTAGCTCCCACCGCTAGATCGATACCCGGTATTGTCCAGGCTGCACTGGCCGGTAATGTTCCGGAATCGCCCGAAAGCGGATTGCTCCACGTCATTGTGCCAACCACATGAATATTGTTGGTGCCACCTATAGTGTATGTCGTTACATCATACGTCACCCAGGCATTATCATTAGTAATATCAACAAACGGCCGGCCCGTGCCGATCCCGCCCCGAGTAATCGTAACGCTGTCGCTGGCTGTTACGCCAAGCTGATTCGTGCCGGTAACCGTGATGACATTATCGCCCACCGCCAGATCGATACCCGGTATCGTCCAGGCCGCGTTAGCCGGCAATGTCCCGGAATCGCCTGATAGCGGATTTGACCACGTCATCGTGCCGACCACATAGATATTATTAGTGCCACCAATCGTGTAACTGGCCACATCATACGTCACCCAGTCATTTGCGTTAGTAATGTTTACAAATGGTGCTGGCGCCTGAACAAAGAATATTACACTATCCTGATCATCTTCATGCCGGTTGCTATTGTCCGGGATTGAATCGGGATCATACTGGTCCGAGGCGCATACCTGGGCAACATTCGTAATCACACCCCAGCGTGTCACGCTTGCGGTGATAGTAAGCAGCACACTGCTCCGGGCTGGAATAGTCCCTATCGTCCATTTTCCATTACCGGGATCATAACTGCCGCCTGAATGAGAAAGATACTGTAACCCCAGCGGCAATTGGTCTAATACTTTCACATTTGTAGCGTAATTCGGGCCTTTGTTGGTGACAGCTATCGTCATCGTAACCGTAGACCCGAATGCCGGTGTAGTCGTATCGGCATCCTTATCCAATTCCAAGTCTGCCGTGCCGCATGAATTTATGACTACAAAATCCTGGTCATCTTCATTCGGATTGTCATTGCCAGGGGTTGAATCAGGGTCATGTTCAACAAGTTCTTTCAGCAACACGGTATTGGTCATGACCTTCAGTTCATCAATCTGGGCTGTTATCAGTAGCGTTTTCCCTTCGTTTTTATCAATTGCTCCTATATCCCATATCCCGCTTGAAGGTGTATAACTGCCGCCGGTATGACTGACATAGCTCATGCCATCCGGAAGTATATCTTCTACTTTCACTCCGGTTGCATCTGAAGGCCCTTTGTTTGTGATCGACAATGTGACCACAATCTGTTGTGTAACATGCGGTGTCGTATCATCAACATTTTTGGTCAATTCTAGATCACATTGCTTTATTGCCGTTGCGTTGTAAACAAAAAACGAACCGGAACCGACAGTCGTAAAATAGGCCTTGTTATTGATCCCGGGTATTTCCACCGGTAATGGATTGTTTACAGTAAAGAGAAATGTGGCAACAAACGATCCTCCCGGCGCAAGATCCCCTATCGCTATCCCCGTTCCATCCAGCGGAAATGGCGTTCCACTCACGTCATCCGGAATAACAACACTGTTCGTTTTTGTGCTGTTGGCTATGTAGACTACATTTGAAGGGAAAGGATCGCGGATGTGAATGTCCCGCATCGCTACCTGGCCTTCATTGACCAGCGATATGGTATACAGCGCCGTTTCTCCCGGATCGATCTTACCATTGCCATCCGGATCAACCGCCACCGTCGCCGATTTGCTCGTGTTATACGCCGGCACCGGCAAGACCGCCGTTCCTATATCCAAATACGGATTGCCCGAACCGGCTACATTGGGGTCTTCTCCCCACATTGCGGCTATCTTAACATCATTGGTCGTGTACAGCCGCATACCTGTCTGATCATTATCTCCACTCGTGTCATAAACCTTGATCGACTGCAGAAAATTTAAACTGTAACTCACATTGTAATGATTGCCATTACCATCTACTAACGGGCCGGTGCCCGGGTCACCGTCAAAATCAACAAAAAGACGCGTTTGACTTGCCGCTGTAACCCAGACGGGACTCCCGTTCCTGGTCAAATCAGATGATCCGGCTCCCCAGCCTACCAGCAGCTGCGGCGTTAATACCGTCTCCGGTACTAAGCTCGCTCCCCAGTCATATACCCGGCCGCCACTGGCGCTGTTATCCGCATCCATAAGCGTCACTGCCGCAAACCTACGCCCATCCGTACTTGCAAATCGAGACCCGCTGTTTTGCGTTAATTGTATTAATAAATAACTGTTTGCCGGCACGGTAAGATTGCTTGATCCGGACGCGGTTTGATGCGTAACCGTTAATGCCGTCGAATAGGCATTGTAAAGCACGACTGCAATGGGTACATCAGTAGCTGTTTTTCCTACCGGCGTGTAATAGATACTGCTCCATCGTTCGCGCGGATACAAAGTAAACCATCTGGTTTCATAGTTGGAATACTGATTGGGGTCTCCTGTAATCATGTCAACCTGAACCGGTTTCAGTGACAGAATATGACCGCCGGCCCTAACCCCTCCGTTAACCAGGTAGCTCTGTCCTTCATCTATCCTGGTTGTCGTCTCATACGATCCGTTGCCGTCCTTGTCTATCAGAACGTCCGTATCATCTTCCATGGCCATTACCAGAGCTGAAGAATAATTAAACAGGTAACTGCCTATGTTGTTTCCGACCGGTGCGTAAAA
>CAZCLS010000598.1:0-2700 GCA_964499565.1 uncultured bacterium | reverse complement strand
TCAGATTCAGTTATCATTTTATTAGCACCTGCCTTTGCATAAAGCAGCTTTATTCAGGCATTCTTCTTGACAAATAAAGCTGCTTTATGCAAAGGCAGGTGCTAATAAAATGATAACTGAATCTGAATTAGAAGAAACCGCCCTTGAATGGTTCTTGAACCTGGGATATCAGACGGTTTTTGGTCCCGACATCAGTCCTGACGGTATGGCTTGCGAGCGTGCCGCTTATAGCCAGGTTATATTGATTGACAGGCTTCGAACTGCGCTGGGAAACATTAACCCTTCTATCCCTGTGGATGTTATTGAAGAGGCTGTTCGGAAAATAACGGTTGTCGAATCACCCAGTTTGATTGAGAATAACAGGCGATTTCATCGAATGCTCACTGACGGTATCACAGTATCCTGCATGGAGGAAGGCCGTGAGGTTTATAAAACTGTGTGGCTGCTGGATCTTGATGATTTGGAGAACAACGACTGGCTCGTTGTCAACCAGTTCACCGTTATAGAAAAGCAAAGGAACCGGCGTGCGGATGTTGTTGTCTTTGTCAATGGATTGCCGTTAGCTGTTGTGGAACTTAAAAACCCTGCTGATGAGAATGCAACCATCCGTAATGCGTTTAATCAATTGCAGACGTATAAAGCAGATATATCTGAGCTGTTTGTTTACAATGAGATGCTCCTCATATCCGATGGATTAAGCGCAAGAACTGGGACAGTTACAAGTGGCTTCGATCGGTTTATGCCATGGCGGACTATCGACGGGAATGACATTGCTCCGTCAGGACTGGTGGAACTGGAGATATGCATCAAAGGGATTTTTCAGAAACGCCTTTTTCTTGACTATATTCTTAATTTTATTGTTTTTGAAGATGATGGAGCATCTATTATAAAGAAAGCTGCCGCTTATCATCAGTACCATGCGGTAAACAAGGCAGTTAACTGTACATTATCAGCCTGTGGAATCGGAGAAGGGTCAGATATGTTATATGGTCGATTTCCTGTGCATGATGAGTATAACCCGCACCGTGGCACACGAGAAGCAGGTTCTTCGCATGGTTCAGGAACACGTCGTTTTGGTGATCGACGTATCGGCGTTATTTGGCATACCCAGGGAAGCGGAAAGAGCCTGCTGATGGCATATTTTGCTGGAAAAATAATCAGACATCCTGCAATGGAAAATCCCACGCTCGTTGTGATTACCGACAGAAATGACCTCGATGACCAGCTTTTCGCTACATTTTCAAATTGCCAGGATTTGTTGAGACAGACACCGGTACAGGCAGAAAATCGCTATAATCTTAAAAGCCTGTTGCAGGTCGCTTCCGGTGGAGTTGTTTTCACCACAATACAGAAGTTTCTCCCCGAAGAAAAAGGTGTTGAATATCCTGAATTATCCCCGCGACCGAATATCGTGGTAATAGCAGACGAAGCTCACAGGAGTCAATATGATTTCATAGACGGGTTTGCCCGTAATCTCCACGATGCACTGCCCAATGCCTCTTTTATCGGATTTACTGGCACGCCGATAGAGCGTGACGACCGTAGTACTCCAGCAGTTTTTGGGGACTACATAGACAAATACGATATTTTGCGGGCGGTGAAGGATGAATTCACCGTACCCATCTATTACGAGGGTCGGCTTGCTAAAATTGAACTTGACGAGGCAGAAAAACCGAAAATCGATCCGGAATTTGATGAAATTACCGAGGATGAAGAAGAATCAGAAAAACAAAAACTGCGTACTAAATGGACTGCCATTGAAGCGATGGTCGGGACAGAGAAAAGGATAGCCTTAATCGCTGAAGACCTGGTAAAACATTTTGAGGAACGTCTTGAGACGATGGACGGTAAAGCCATGATTGTTTGTATGAGCCGCCGTATATGTGTTGACATGTACAATGCGCTTGTTAAATTGAGACCCGGCTGGCATGGTACGGATGACGCTCAGGGTACACTGAAAATTGTGATGTCTGGTTCTGCCTCGGATAAACTGGATTGGCAAAAACATATACGCAGTAAAGCCCGCCGGGAATTGCTGGCAAAGCGGTTTAAAAACCCTGACGATCCCATGAAAATCGTCATTGTACGGGATATGTGGCTCACAGGTTTCGACTGCCCGTCACTTCATACCATGTATGTCGACAAGCCAATGCGCGGACATGGACTGATGCAGGCTATAGCGCGTGTCAATCGTGTGTTCAAGGATAAGCCCGGAGGCCGTATCGTCGACTATCTTGGCCTTGCCGACCAGCTAAAACGGGCACTGGCAGACTACACTGAAGCAGGAGGCCGTGGAAAAGCCGTCATAGACCAGGATGAAGCGGTTAACGTTATGCTGGAAAAGTACGAAATAGTAGTGGCGATGTTGCACGGCTTTCAATATAGAAACTTTCTTCGTACAAATCACGCACAGAGGCTGTCAGGGATTAAATCGGCGATGGAGTTTATCATCCAGCTTGATGATGGAAAGAGACGATACATGGAGGCAGTTTCTGCACTATCAATGGCATTTGCTCTTGCAGTTCCTCACCAGGAAGCTATAAGGATTCGTGATGAGGTCGGGTTCTTCCAGGAAGTTCGTAGCGGTCTGGTTAAAGCAACGGTTGAAGGGGCAGGAAAATCACAGGAAGAAATGGATACAGCGATTCGGCAGCTGGTATCGCGCGCTGTTTCTTCCGATGAGGTAATTGATATATTCTC
>CAZCLS010000597.1:0-2700 GCA_964499565.1 uncultured bacterium | reverse complement strand
CACCAGCTGATATATAAACGCCTCTTGGCGTACCGAACCACACGAAAGACACGAACAAAATTTAACCAATTAAACCGGGATAGACAATATATTTTTTGTCAAGCAACAAAAAGACATGATTTGTTATGGCGGTTTCCTTTATATGTGTAAGAAACCATTACAACCATTCCAGAATATTATTTCTGTTTGGTTGGCGTAATGTAATTACAATAATCCCATAATGATTCTCGTAAAGCGAAGAGATTGTATGAAAGAAATCTCTATCAGTCGTTATAACAACTGCCTTTTTATTTTGTGCAAAGTTGAATATTTCCTCATCGCTGGAACCCTCATGTTCGGTACCACGAATATCAATTACCGAATGCCCATAATCCCCTATAATTTCAATTGCTGACTTAGGAATATTCTCATCAAGTAAAAAAGTCATTGAGCCACACGATCATATGGAGTTTCTTCAAAACGAGATAATTTACCCGCAAACAATAAAGCCGCCTCAATATCTTTTCTCGTAATGTTAGAATAATCATTTAACACGTCTTCTATTGAATCACCGGCGCCAAGTGCTCCAAGTATACTCGATACTAACACCCGCGTTCCTCGAATCACAGGTTTTCCGTGGCATATTATCGGATTCATTTCAATTCGATCATTCATAATAT
Source organism: uncultured bacterium (assembly GCA_964499565.1). Lineage (GTDB taxonomy): Bacteria > Auribacterota > UBA3054 > UBA3054 > CAZCLS01 > CAZCLS01. The sequence continues at coordinate 2,041 of CAZCLS010000597.1, read as the reverse complement.
AATCTCTTTTTAGTGTTACCATTGTAATTTTACCATATTTCAGATATTATTGGAATAACTTTCTTACTCTCTAAATCCTCAATGATATGAAAGAAAGAAACAAAAATAATAAAGCTTCTTTCTGTCCTTTAACCCTTTCCAGTACATCTTTTTCAGGCATAGCCTTTGGGTTGTTTATGTTTCTTCCAGATATCCTGCGGTTCTTCATCGTCCGGATCGCTTAATATCGCGTCCTTCGGTACTGGCATCGGTCCTTTCAATAACGGATCATCAGTCTCGTTCATCCATCGCTCCAACCGCTCCCGCAATGTGTCACGCACATGCCTCAATGCTGGATCTGCCGCCCGGTTCCAGGCTTCATTCGGATCAAAAATCAGATCGTATAATTCTTCCTCTGCTGCAGGATGGTTTTTCCAGCCTGCCTGCATCATCATCGTTTTCGTCAATCCCGGATCGCAGTTGGGCAGCTGAACATGCCCGCGCGACGCGAATCGCCTGATGTATGTATACCGTTGTGTTCTCACCGCCCGCATCGGTTCATAGGTGCAATGAAAACTCATTTCTGTATAAACCGCTTCGCGTACCTGGTCTTTTTCTCCACTGATTACCGGCATGAGCGATACGCCTTCCAGCCAGGGTGGCTTCTCTATATTCAATACGTCACACAGCGTCGGAAAAACATCAATCTGAGACACTAATGCATCTACAACCTTGCCGCCCGAACATCCCGCCGGACCAGCCATAATCAGCAGCACTCCTGTGCCGTGATCGGTAAGATTACATTTCATTTTCGGGAATGCCAAACCATGATCGGTAGTGCAGATGACCAAGGTGTTTTCAGTCAGCCCGGCACGCTCCAGCGCATCCAGGATAATGCCATAGGCATTGTCAAGCTCGACCGCTCGTTTGATATATCCGGCCATGTCCCGACGCGTTTCGTGCGCGTCGGCAATCGGTCGCGGTGGACGGCAGTATCGACCGTCCTCGTCTTCGGGAAATCCCCGGTGGGTTTCACCGAAACCTGCCGAAAGGAAGAACGGTTTTCCAGCCATCTCACTCTCGAAAGATTGCGCGACATTCTTCGCCTGTTCCACAGCTCCTCCCCGGGAAGGCAGAATCGTGTCATATCCGATATCGCCGGCGGTCCGGGCTATATGCTGTACCCCACACAATAATGATTGGTACCCGTGCTTCTTGAGTGTTGCAATTATATGACGGTCATAGGCCTTCATCACAAAACCGCGGTTAACCAATCCGACTTGCCCGGCCTGGTGAGGATACTGGCCTGTCAGCAGTGCCGCCCGGCTGGGCGAACACTGGGGCGCGGCTGAAAATGCCTGGCGAAACGTAATCCCCCGCTCCGCCAACCGCTGTATGTTCGGTGTCGGCACGGCATACCCGTACGGCTGGACATAGCGACCGGTATCATGCGAATGCAGATACAGAATATTCGGCCTGAAAGCAGTTTTCTTCATATCATATTCTCAAGCAGCCACCGTGTGTCCCCACACGCTGGTCTTATTCCACAACGGAAGTACTATCGACGACAGTCGGGTGCTACCGAAGCCTGACCACAGCATGCGCCTCTGTAGCCGGTCTCGGCGAGGCCGGTTTTCAATGGGCAACCCCAGTCCGGACTCATCCGTTGAAAGCCAGACAGGTCGAGTCCGGCTACAGAAGCTGCATTAAAACTACCAGCGATTGGTAGTAAGGCAGCTCCTCTGGACTGCTGCCGGATCAGCAGGCGCCAATACGCTGAAACTCAACACGAAGCCGAGGCGGGGAGCTGGAGGAAGAAGGAAGTGCTATCGGGAACAGGCAAACCCCGGGATGTGTAAATCCCAGGGGCTACCGAAGCCTGATCACAGCATGCACCTCTGTAGCCGGTCTCGTCGAGGCCGGTGTTGGGTCTTGCGCGTGTTGCAGGCGCCCCCCCGCCTGAGGACAATCGTCCCGCCAACCACTGACCACGGCCCTCGGACATCAACCATCAACCATCATCCATCATCCATCAACCATCAACCATCATCCATCAACCATC
>CAZCLS010000596.1:0-2702 GCA_964499565.1 uncultured bacterium | reverse complement strand
AGGGTTCAGGGTTCAGGGTTCAGGAATTGATGTGTAGGGGCGGGCCTTGCGTCCGCCCGCGTGGAGTGATGGAGTATTGGAGTGATGGAGTGATGCTATACTGAGCCCTGAGCCCTGAACCCTGACAACTTAAATGTCCTGTCCGGCTTTCGACGGATGAGGCGGTAGTGCGAGCTTGTTCAGCCAAAGACCCCTCTGGGTTTATCCCAGAGGTGAATGAGTTTCAATGATGTGGAATGCCTTTTTGCGGAAGATAAACTGATTCACCGCCGCCGCATGGTCGGCGGGGTCTTTGAAAAAATATTTTATGAAGTGAGCACTATAGTCTTCCGGGGTCACATCTTGAATTTGCACAATAAATCATAAAAAACTATATACCAACGAGATAAAGCTAATGATGACTGATTCAAGACCTGACCCACGGGAATTTTGGAAATTGACAAACTTCACTGGGGAGAGTAAAAACCAGGCGAAAATGTTAGAAATCTGATTGAGTAGTAATGCTGGAAAGGGAAAGGACCAAAAGGACTTTATGGATGGAAGTGAGTGATATTGTATGCCAGCTATTTATCTGCCATTTAGGTCCTTTAGGTCGCTTAGGTCCCTTCTGTCATTTTTAAAAAAAGTCAGCGTGAATCTCTTGACTTCAAGAAAAGAGCAAGGATAAGAAATACCGAAAGGACAGGTTCGGGCAGGACATCAATGTAGTTTGTGCGGACGGCGGAAGCCAGCCAGCCGCTATCATCAAAGACAGATACCGAAACGGTATAGATACCTGGATTGGTATAAATATGCATAACATCAGTCGCGTCAAAACCGGTATAGTCAGGCAGATCGTTGTTGTCGGTATCCCAGACAAACCAGAGGTTGCCGGGATCATAATCGTTGAGCCGGGCGGAGAATCCGACGGCAAGCGGATCAGGACCGGCGGTAGTATCAGCCGTGAGAGAAATAGCGGAGGAGGTATATTCATAGGCGCCCATATCGGGCCGGCCATTTCTGATGCGAGCAGTGCCTCCCAAGTCTTGAGCCAGATACATCCAGGGAACCACGGCACCGGAATCGACACAAGGGGAAGTGGAGAACAGACGATAGTTTCCGGCTGAATAATTGACTAAAAGCGGGTCGGCATCCGTTGTGCCGCGGCCGCTGGCTAACGGTTTTGTGCAGGAGTAATCAAACGTGACGGTTGTGCCGGAAACATTATAATTATTGTAGGTGAGGCCTTTGTTAAAATAGACAATACAGTTCAGGATATGGCCGCCGTTTTCGCAATAGAGGCCGCCGACACTATCGCGGGAGGTATTGTTGACAATGGTACAATTCTGGATATAGCCGCCATATTGGCAATAGAGGCCGCCGGCTTTCTGCAGGGCGGAATTAGCACTTATAAGGCAGTTTCGGACACGGCCATAGCGGGTATGTACGCCACCGCCTTCGCGGGCGGAATTGCCGGTGATGGTGCAGTTGAGCAGCGTTGTATAATCGAGCGAGCGAACGCCGCCGCCGATGGGAGCGTAATTATTGACAATAGTGCAATGTTTGACCGGCATAAGGGATAGGACAGTGAGACCGCCGCCTTCATTCGTAGCGGAATTATACCTGATTGTGCAAAATTCGACAGAAGCGAATTCATCACAGAAAATGCCACCACCATAGGTTTGGCTGGTATTATATTCGACCGTACAGCCGGTAACGAGCGCTTCGCCCAGGACAAGGATACCGCCGCCATAGGTTTTGGCCCGATTATTTTTAATGAGCGAGTTAGTGATCACGGCATTTTTGCCAAGGTAGAGGCCGCCGCCATTAATATCTGCAACGTTATCACGCACGATACAATTGTCAATAAAGCAGTCGTACTCGCTGTAAATCCCGCCCCCGCGCGCGTCGCGTCCGTTGCGGATAGTAAAGCCGCTGATAGAGACAGAATCGGAATCGATCTGGACACAGCGTTTGCTGCCGTTACCGATAATGATACAGGAATCCGGTCCCGCCCGGCTTTTAAGAGAAATTGCCGTTGAAATGACCAGCTGGGACACTAGGTTGTACGAACCTGCATCCACAAGAACAGTATTGCCGTTGCCGGCGGCGTATACGCCGTTATAGATATTTGTGGCGGCGGTAACCCAATTGGTATATGGCCATACATGTGTGCCGGCGGGGGAGACATAATTAGTAACACCGGCAATACGCGGGATGGATATAGGGGGCAGGAGGACGCAGACCACCTGGGCGGTTACGGCATGGGAATCAGTATCCCGGGCGATATACTTGAGAAGGTTAGTACCGGTTTTGACTGCAGCGTAATCATACCAACCGGATTGGGAAGAGAACGACACCGGGCGGGAGTTGTGTGAAACAGACAGGATGCCGAGATCATCGGAAACAGTGCCCTGGACGGGTACATTATTACTTTGGGCGGGAAAGATCGACCAGTCAGGAGGCCAGGAAATAGTGAGTGTGGGAGGATCAGTGTCGGTATAGCCGTTAAACTCGAAGCAGCCGATATCGGCAAACGAGCGTAACACTCTTGTCTCGCCATCAAAATCAGACGAACCGAACATCCAGACCAGGTTAGTTCCGGTATTAATACAGGGGGAGGAATCGGATTGATGAAAATCTTCCTCAGGGTTGACAAAGACAGGTTCGCGGGAGATATTATCCCGGCCGGCGGGGAGCGGGAGAGAGCAGCAGTTATAGAA
>CAZCLS010000595.1:0-2702 GCA_964499565.1 uncultured bacterium | reverse complement strand
CCATATATACCGGCAGCACCCTGACTACCCTTACCCGCCAGCAAAGCAATCCCGGGTATATCTACATAAATGCGACGGCCGGCACCACCTATTATATCGCCGCAACAGGCCTGACTTCCAGCGATGAAGGTCCGATCACTATCAATATTTATCCCGATACTCATTGCCCTTTGTTTAACAGTCTCTCGTTCACTAACACCATTTTTTCCGGCATTCCTTCTGCCAACGGCAGTATTCTTACCTTCCCCTCTGAACTGATCACCAAAACATTAGCCAGTACTAACCGCTACGGGATCTTTCACGAACTCAAGATAGTAAATGAATTCTATCCCCAGTCTCTTACAGTAACAGACCGTAAACACACTAAAATTATCAACGGGGTAACTCCCGGCTCTACCGGTCCTAAATACAGGGTGATGGCCTATAACGGAAAATATTGTTATATCTTTGATCAAACCTCTGAAACATTATATGCCTTTCGTGTTTCCAAAAAAGGCCTGAAAGAAATGGGGTCTCAGTACGTCGGTAATCTGACTCAGCTGGCACTCGACGGCTCGACGGTGTATGCCATTCAGAGCACAGTTAATTTATTGCGCTTTTCCGATACATACTCGCAGCTTACCGTTATGGATAAAAATTTAAAGAAAGTCCGGTGGCGGCTTCCTTTCGAAAAAGGATTTATTCATTCCGGTTTGTTGAAAAAACAATTGCTTATTCGCGAAAGCTGGAATACCTATTCTATCGATCTCAGCTTTACCAGCTCCGATGAAACCTTATTCACCCGCTCAGCACCGTACTCTTCAGGCGGTTCCCTCTTTTTCAGCATCGACCGTAAAGGCGGTCTTTTCTATTGGTACCAGTATATGGCCATTGTAATCGGACTGGGAACCCAGGTCTCCTATATTGACAAAGACGGTGTCGCGGTTCTGAATAATGCTTATCTGGATTCAAGAACTGATATTACCTCCTATATTCCTTATACCGCCGATTATGTGTACGGCCTTATTGAAGGCCCCGGCAATATCAGAATTGCCGCCTACCAGATCGGCAAAAAAATTAAACGCTTTGGCGAACAAACCGTTCCTCACTATATTGGTGGGAAAATGCACGATTCTACCCTGTTCGCTCTTCAGCAGGATTCGTCCGGCGCGACACCATTGTACGGCTTTACCGCGTTCGATAAGAAATTGAAAAAATCCGTCTGGAATGAATCTCTGGCCGAAGGCAGTGTTACTATTTTAAATCGGAAAACCGCCTACCGTGCTTCAGTTGTGCCGTCCGGCGGTTCTACGATCTATACTTTCCGGATTTTTACTGCCAAGAAAACTATCGTTTCCCATCAATTCGTTCAGTAATTCTTTACCCTTTGGCCGAGTGCTTGTATGGCTATAACCAATACTGAATTTAACCTATGAATTCACGTGTATCTTCTAAGCTCTTTCGCTCATGCCTGCTTCTTGTTATCTTCACCGTGTGTTACCAGGCGTCCGCTATAACGTTTATTACCGGCACGTTCCGTTCCAAAGTCGAACCGGCCATCCTGTCTATTTCCTATACCGATTCACCCGACGATGCGACGATAAATGTTGTTACGGTAAAACTCTGGGGCATTGAGATTTCCGACTATAATAAGCATGTCAATTCCTTCATGCTCAGCCATATTACCAATCAGACACTCTCTGTGGTCGTCGCCGATTGGAATGATTCCGGTTTTGTTACCGGTATCGTCTATACTGCTGAAAACAAAGATATCAGTGAACTGCTCGTTCAGAACGGCTTCGCTTTTCCGTATAATGATAACGACCGCTACCTTCAGGCTCAGCGCTATGCCCGTAAAAATATCAGCGGAATGTGGAGCAATATTTGGGTTGATAGTACCGCGCCTGCTGAAGAAGAAAAACCTTCCCGGTCTCCCGCCACACAATCTTCCATCGGCAAGTTTTATAAAGTTCGGGTCAATGCCGGCGATACCCGTACTATTTATGATTCTTCAACCAACAGTTTTTTAATCGAACAACAGATCGATAAAAACGGTACTCTGCGCCGCTTTATTCTGGTTACTGATAATCCGCGCAGAATTATCAAACTCAAAGATGACCAGAATGTAACGCTTTATGTTGAACTGACAAGTTATTCTACTGTTAATGGCGTTTCCCGAACATCCATGCTCCCCGTTTTGAAAGAAGTGGGCAAATCACGCTTCCTCGGCGTCGGCGGCGACGTACTGTTCTTTAAATAGTTTTTAATCGGCCATGTGCGGTATACGCCGCCAGTCCAATCCCAGCAACGCAGCTCCTGCCCGGTCTACCTCAAGGGGATTAAACCCTCCCAGTATAATGTTCAATGGAGGTTCACAGCGTGCACCTCCTAAATGATACTCCGCCAGTCCCGTCGTCGCATCCATAATAGTAAGGTCTGGTGTCCGGTATCGGTTTAATTCCCGTATCGCCTGGTGCATGCGCGCGTGAAATGCCGACTTTTTCCAGTATCCTCCTTTCTGGTAATAGCGTGGAGGCGCTGCTCCCATCATGTTCTTTAAACTGCCTGTCATGTCAGCCAGACTGTGAGCTTTTAACACCGGTACACTTATCAAATAATGGTTCATAACTATTTCCGGCATGAAAAATTCCGGAAATACCTGGCAGGTTGCATTGCTCAATTTGGTTACCGGTGCCGTGTTTAAGTCAATTAATTCTATTCCC
>CAZCLS010000594.1:0-2709 GCA_964499565.1 uncultured bacterium | reverse complement strand
ATCCGTCGATGATATCGTGGAAAGGAGTATTGTATATGGTGGGCGGTTTAAACGCCCAGGGACCGACAAATATTTTCCAGATATTCAACCCGTTAACCGGCGCGACAGTTATTCACGAGGCACGCCTGCCCTTGAACACGTATGCGGCCTCCTGCTCGGTATCGCCTGATGGAACATTTTATTTTGGGGGCGCTTTACGCGTTCAGGAAAACGGCAAGTTTTACAATACCAGCCGGCTCTGGACGGCACCATTACCTGAACAGGACATATTTTCCGCACCCACGATTCTCAATTACTGGCAGGATAAAGATACACTGCAAGTCCAGCTGGATAATGTAACCGGACTTGGAATTGTCTGTACCGTGGCAACAACCTATACCTGGTTGGATATTCCTGATGGTATAGTCACGGTCGGAGCTGCATCAGAATATGTCGATGTCGATATAGACCGGTCAAGCCTGAGCGGACCGACCAATGGAATGGTTACGGTAACCTGGGGCAGCGGACATGTAAATATTCAGGTCCAGGCCGACACAGCGCGTCCTATCGGCGCACTAAGCCCGATGGCGACAATAACGCTGCAGCCTAAGACCAAGCAGTTTACCATAATCAACAGCGGCTCGGTGCCGATGAATTTTACGAACGAAACGACGGCTGCGTTTATTGAAAATATTTCCCCGTTAACGGGTGTGATTCAGCCGATGACGACAACCGTTGTCAGTTTTGATGTAACGGCCGCGGCGCCGCGACCGAGCAGCGGTACGATCAACCTGACCTATAACTCATATAATGGTGAAGTTTTGACGTTCACGGTCAATAACTATCCGTCCGAATATTTTGTGGCGACTGACGGCAGCAACTCCAACAATGGTGTGACGGCAACCTCGGCTTGGCGCAATGTCGGGTATGCCATCGCCAATCTGCCGAGTGGCGCGGCGGATGAAGGAACAATCCAGCTGAATATCGCGGCTGGCACGTATGCGGGCGAAACGACCCAGACGGGCGGTACGAACTGGTTCATCGACCTGACCGGCAAGTCATATGTGGAAATTATGGGAGCTGGACCGGAACAGACAATTCTGACGCGCGGCAGTAAAAACTGGGTGCTGGCTCACAATAATGATACCATCCCACCCCAGCCGGTAATCAAGATCGACAACGCCAGTAATATGCGCCTGTCGGGCATGACCATAACGGCCAATGATCCACCGGCCTGGAAAGATGGCGACGATAGTTTTCCTGAACACTGTGCGGTAATCGGCCTGTTCAGTTGTAGCGGTGTGCGTCTTGACCATCTCTATCTGAACGGCACGTATGAAGGCCAGGTCTATGATAATACGCTGGGCCAGTGGGGCGATTCATGGGACGGCTGGTGGTACCATGCCATAGATGTGGGTGGAATGGTTGGCACGAGTGATGTCACTTTAGACCATGTCCTGACGCGCGGATTTGTGCGGGCGGTGTACAACAATAATATTAATTTCGGCGGCAACAACGCCAATACAAACTATATCTATATAGATCATTGCACGTTTACTGAGGCGTTATGCCCGAGCGGTGCGGTTCAGGCTCTCAACCTGAGGGTAGACGGCAACCAGTTCGGCCCGTCAGTAATCATCCTCAACAGCATTATATCCGAATTCCCCTGGAATCTGCATCCGGGCGCGGCGTCCGGGCAGGGCCTGGTGGCCTCGTCAATCAGTTCATTGAACAACTTGTACTTTACTGTTTTGTCACAGTCCAACCAGTTCTGGTCGTGCGGTGTGCCGGCGCCGGGAGGAATCGACTTTGCGAATGAATTTGTCATTCAGGATGATATTGACATACCGTTTTCGGACTACACCAACGAGCAGCCGGTGTTTGTGACGGCGGGCGGCCTGCCGTACTCAACCGATATCGAAACGGAATTCGGCACACGCGATGTGGGCTGGAATCCGGTGCCGGAACCGGTGAGTGTACTGGCTCTGCTGCTGCTTGCAGCGGTGCTGGTGAAGAGACGGTAACCCATAGTAATATAGTACTGTGAATATACAACAACCGGCATCTGCTTACGCGGATGCCGGTTGTTTGTTTATAATAAACAGTTGTTGTGGTTAAAAAGGTTAAAAAGGTTGAAAGGGGAATCGATTAAGATCCCGATTGCGGTTCCGATAGCTAATATGACTGCTACAATGTAATGTTGCCGGTGGATAACGATCCAGGGGAACGGCATGTGAGAGTGTGCGTGCAGTGCCCCGGGGTCGTAGACCCCAGGGGCTACTAAAAGGGAAATGTTCGTTGTCAGTGAAGCTTAAGTGGAACGGTTCTCGTTATCGTCCTCGTAATCGAAAAGTGAACGATGTTTGGTTATGAACAACACGATGACGGCAACGAGAGCGAGAACGACAACGATGTTGTGCTGCGGATGAATGCCGGTGAAGGGCATGTGTCTTCTGCCCCGGGAGCGTAGACCCCAGGGGCTACTTGAGTCCCAAAGGTGTGAAAAAAGTTGCAATGGTTTATGAATTTGAGGCAATCGATCCTGTTCATGACAGCGATTTTGGTTACGAAGGAACTGAATCCCACCGGGCTGGTGTGCTGGAAGCTCATTTTTCACGCGGGTTTTCCGCGACGTTGATAGATAGTGAAATTGCCATTTTCTTGCATACAAACCGTAAATATGCTATCATACAAGTAATACTACAATAGATGTAAAATATAGTGACATAT
>CAZCLS010000593.1:0-2717 GCA_964499565.1 uncultured bacterium | reverse complement strand
TTATAGAATTGTATCTCCTGATAAAAATCGGGGTTGTGATCGGGCCGGTACCGACGATAGGATTAGTAATAATAACCGGCATAGCCGGAGCCGGGCTGGCTAAACATCAGGGCATAGCAGTATTGCGCCAGCTGCAGAACGAGATGGCGGAAGGTCGTCCGCCCGGCAACTCTATTGTCGACGGGGTCCTGATTCTTGTGGCCGGTATTCTTCTGCTCACGCCTGGCCTGCTAACCGATGGGTGCGGGATTCTACTGCTGATCCCTTTTACGCGCCGGTTGATTCGGGAATATATTAAAACAAAGCTCAAACGCAAACTTGATGCCGGACAAATACTCATCCGGAAATTTTAACAAATAGTATACCAGCAGAGGCGGGTACCTGTTATGCAATACAAACCATTAGGAACATCAGGAATAGAAGCGTCAACCGTTATGCTTGGCTCGTGGGCCATTGGGGGATGGATGTGGGGCGGCACGGAAGAGAAAGACGCGGTCAGAGCGATTCATGCCGCGCTTGACAACGGCATTACCGCGATTGATACCGCCCCGGTGTATGGATTCGGTTTTTCAGAGGAACTGGTCGGCAAAGCTATCAAAGACCGCCGGAATTCGGTTGTTGTCGCAACCAAGTGCGGCCTGATCTGGCACGCGGCCCGCGGCACGCATGCTTTTGACAGTGATAAACAAGCATTCCGTCCGTCCGGCTCGATTCATGTATACCGCTGTCTCGCGCCTGAAACGATCAGGTATGAAGTAGAGCAGAGTCTGCGCAGACTGCAGACCGGATATGTCGATCTGTACCAGACGCACTGGCAGGACCCGACGACACCCATTGAAGAAACAATGGCAGAGTTGCTGAAGCTGAAGCAGGAAGGCAAGATTCGCGCGATCGGAGTCAGCAATGCCACACCGACCCAGATGAGTGCCTATCGCGCCGCAGGAGGTCTGGACAGCGATCAGGAAAAGTACAGCATGCTGGACCGGAAAATGGAAAGCGGCCAGCTGGCATACTGCCAAAAAAACTCGATCGCGTTTCTGGCATATTCTCCCCTGGCTCTCGGACTTCTAACCGGGACAATATCCGGGGAAACGGTTTTCGGCGAAGGCGACCTGCGCCGCAATAATCCACGTTTTGCTCCTGATAACCTGGCTAAAGTCTCCGCTCTGCTTGATGAGCTGCGGCCGATAGCCGGCCAGTACGATATTACGCTACCCCAGCTGGTCATCGCCTGGACACTGCAGCAGCCGGGATGTACGCATGCCCTGGTCGGCGCGCGCAGCGAGCGTCACGCGAGAGAAAACGCCTTAGCCGGCGCAGTGAACATGTCTGAGGATGATCTAACCGCGATGAACAAAATCATTGCCACGCATCTGCCCGCGATTACATAGCGGCAGTGAAGGCACAATATTCATCAGTATGAAAGAAATTCGCAAAATAATCCATGTTGACATGGATGCGTTTTATGCTTCGGTAGAGCAGCGCGATAATCCCGAGCTCAAAGGACAGCCCGTCATAGTCGGGGGCGATCCCAAAAAACGCGGGGTAGTGGCCGCGTGTTCCTATGAGGCCCGCGCCTTCGGTATTCACTCTGCTATGGCTTCCAGCCGGGCGGTTCGGCTGTGTGCCGCTGCGATTCTAATTTATCCCCGATTTCACGTGTATCACCAGGTTTCAAAACAAATTCACGACATATTTCATGAGTATTCCGACCTGGTTGAACCGTTATCGCTGGATGAAGCCTTTCTGGACGTGACGGAAAATAAAAAAGAAATAGCTTCCGCGACACAAATTGCGGCAGAAATTCGCCGTAAAATTTTCGCGGTTACCGGGCTGACCGCTTCGGCCGGAGTCTCGTTCAATAAATTTTTAGCAAAAGTGGCATCCGGACACAGCAAACCGGATGGGTTGACGGTTGTTACACCGCAACAGGCCGATGAATTTATCAACGGGCTGCCGATCGGTAAATTTCATGGCATCGGTTCGGTAACGGAAAAAAAGATGCGCAAACTAGGTATTGAAACCGGCCTGGATCTGAAAAAAATCTCTCTGCCTAAACTGCGCCGCCTGTTCGGCAAGGCCGGTGAATATTATTATGCTATAGCTCATGCCGAAGATCAGCGACCCGTGCGGTCTGAATGGACACGCAAGTCCTTGGGGCAAGAAACGACGTTTGAAACGGATATTGATAACAAGGCAGAAATGCTGAAGGTATTGAGCCGGCTTGCCGGGCGCGTAGCGGACTACCTGAAAAAAGACGATTTGTCCGGCCGTACGGTTACGCTGAAAGTCCGCTACACAGATTTTTCGCTGATTACCCGCAGAACAACCGCAATCGAACCGCTGCAGTCCAAAGAAACGATATTCGCCTGTGTACCGGGGCTTCTGGATAGAACCGCCGCCGGGCGCAGAGCTGTGCGGCTTTTAGGTCTCACGGTCTCAAATTTTATTGAAAAAAATGAAGCCCGGAACCCTTATACTCAACTGACACTTGATTTCTAATATGAAATGCTCGCTCTTCTGCTTCGTCCTGTGTGCCGTAACCGTGCTTATAACGGCGGACTTACCGGCCGAACCCGCTCTATCTCTGCTGACGCCCAAAGGCATGAAGGTCGGGACGTGCATGAATAACATTCATGTTACCAGCACCGTCTCATTTGTCAACAGCGGTTCTTCCGACCTGTCGGTGTCAAAAATCAGGGCTTCCTGTGCGTGTG
>CAZCLS010000592.1:0-2733 GCA_964499565.1 uncultured bacterium | reverse complement strand
ATCTTTGCCCTGTTTGCCCGGACTGTATAATAATATCGGCACCATCTCGCGCGTGTGATCAGTTCCCTTATACGTCGGATCCAATCCGTGGTCAGCGGTAATCAGCAGCACGTCAGTTTTCTTCAACTTCGGCAGCAGCCTGCTGAACTGCCGGTCAAAGTCAGCCAGGCACTCAGCATATCCTTTCGGGTCGCGCCGGTGGCCATACAGCATGTCAAATTCAACCAGGTTGACAAATATCATCCCCTGCTCGAATTGGTCAAGTTGGACTGTCAATGCCTCCATGCCATCCCGGTTCGATTTCGTCCGGATACTGCCGGTTATGCCACTGCCGGCAAATATATCTTTTATTTTTCCAATACCGAGCACCGGGTACCCCGCGTCACGAATAAGAGTCAATGCGTGCGGTTCGGGCGGCTGCAAACTGTAATCATGCCGGTTTGCCGTCCGCGTAAAAGTTTCCGCGCTTTCCCCGATGAACGGCCGGGCGATTACACGGCCTATTCTCATCGGATTCACTATCTCCCGCGTTTTTGCACATATTTCATATAACCGGTCAAGTCCGAAATGCTCTTCATGCGCCGCTATCTGAAACACGCTGTCAGCGGAGGTGTAGACAATCGGTAATCCTGAGGTGATATGGAGTTCGCCTAACTGTTTGATAATTACCGTTCCGCTGGCCGGTTTGTTGCATAACCAGCCTTCCACGCCAACCGTATCCGCCCACCGTTTCATGAATTCCAGGTCAAAGCCATCCGGAAATGCGGGGAAAGGTTGCGTGGTGATTATTCCTGCCATTTCCCAATGACCGATTGTCGTGTCTTTGCCTTTGCTTTGCTCGATCATTCGTCCATATGATCCTAGAGGCGTTTCAACCGCGGGACAACCTTGTATCTCGTTCGGCAGAATGTTACCTAATCCTAACGATTGCAGGACGGGAATGTTCAGTCCTCCCGTCACTGCTTTGCTCATGTTAACTAATGTGTTTGCGCCAGCATCGCCATACGCTTCCGCGTCAGGAGCGTTGCCGATGCCGACCGAATCTAATACTATCAATACTACCCGTTTGTACATACACTCATTTGATGGTTGATGGTTGATGGTTGATGGTTAATGGTTAATGGTTGATGGTTGACAAAAAGGAGTCCGGTGTCGGGATTCACAATTCAGTAATCTCCTGCACGCTGCCCCTTCATATTCATCATTAACCATTTAACATCAACCATCAACCATTCACCTGAATGTCCCTGAACCCTGAACCCTACCCTCTGAACCCTATTCATCAAAATATCTTCCCGGCAGATAATCGGCCAGAACTGATCCGCCGGTGAATTCTCTGAGAATCGAGTACGGCGGTACCATATCTGTGGGGATACCTTCACATAAATTCAGAAAAGCCAGCAGGCGTTTGGCCGAGATGCTGGCACGGCTGCCGGATTTTACCTGCAGCAGTAACGGTACGGCTAATTTTTTCAATGCGCACAGTTCGTAGACCAGGGCTGAATTGAACAATATATCCGCGTTTTCCTGGTATGGGAAAATATTCTGTTTTTCTCCCCTGCGCACTTTTTCCCACATGTTGAGCGTATCTTCAGCTTTCCAGCCCCGATGTTCGGCGTCACGCACGATACGCCTGATAAGTCTCGAATCGGTCGTCGCCACGCGGTTGTGCCGGTCTATGTTCAATTGGGTTAGAGCCGATATATATATCCGGTATACCTTGCCTCGCGGTATATCTCTTAACAGCTTGGGATTCAAACCGTGTATGCCTTCGGCAATAATAACCTGGTCTTTTTTAAGTTGAAATTGCGGTCCCGTTTCGCGCCGCCCTGTCACAAAATTAAATTTCGGCAGTGTTACCTTGCGCCCGGCCATCAGATCATTCAAATTCCGGTTCAGCAAAGCTAGATCCAATGCTTCAATCACTTCAAAGTTAGGGTCCCCATTTTCGTCTTTAGGCGTATCTTCCCGGTTAACAAAATACCGGTCCAGCTCCAGCGTGAACGGTTGCAGGCCGTTAGCCAACAATTGGATTGCCAGCCGCTTGGAAAATGTCGTTTTCCCGGCTGATGACGGTCCTGCTATGACAACTAATTTTATAGTTTCTTTGCGTTCAGATATTTCATGCGCTATCTGGGCCACCTTCTGTTCCTGCAAGGCTTCACTCGCCATGATCACTTCACGAATCCGGCCTTTGCGGACGATTTCATTGATCTGTCCCATATTTTCAATTTTTAACAGTCTCAGCCATTTGCCGTATTCACGGAATACTTCGGTCAACTTGGGCGAATCCTTAGGCTTAATAAGTTTAGCCGGGTGCGCCCGGCGGACAAACTGCAGCAGAAATCCGTCCTCATGCGGCCATAACGCAAAGCGATTGATGTATCCCGTCGATGGCACCATATACCCGTAAAACGCGTCGCAGCGGTTGCGCAGCCGGTACATCATAAATGTTTCCTTCCCCCGCTTCTCCACTAACTGCAGCTTGTCATATTCTTTGCGACGTTCAAATATCTTCTCGGCCTCTTCTACCGGCACCGGTATCCTCCTGATCGGTTCATCCGCTTTGATGATTTTGCGCATGTGACGGTATATTTTCCCTAATTCCACCCGGTTGAATTTTCTCCGGCCCCGTACTTCGCAGAAATATCCCCCGAAGGGTACGGTATGGTCGATAAACACTTCCACTTCCGGATATAACTCCTCTATAGCCGTTACCATCAGAAATGCCAG
>CAZCLS010000591.1:0-2747 GCA_964499565.1 uncultured bacterium | reverse complement strand
GTCAATGAATATTTTTACTGGGTTAAAGCCGGGAATGACTATGGCTGGAGTGATTTCAGTGATTTCACCTCGGGCAGAATGCTGCCCGAGCCGTCCGGAGTACTTACAGCGTCGCTTATAGTGACTGTTTTTACACGGTATCGCAGATAACAGCCTTCCGGCAGTAACACAGGCGGAGTGTTCGGTGGCGGGGGTATTCCGGGTTAGATTCCGCGTGTTCCTTCGCGAACACGCGGGCAGTGGGACGGGATTTGACCCGTTTCTTAGCTCCCATATTCCTCGATAGACGTGTGCTATGCACACATCTACCCGTCAGGGTGGGATGATATGCCGACTTTTTACGTTCGTCCATTGGATGAGAACATGGAATAAAAAAGGCTGCATGTCCTAACATTCTCCCAGGTTGTCAGTCAATCACAAGCTTTAGGAGGTATCACCTGGATTGTCTGCTTGTTTCATGCTCGCGTTCCAACCGGTTCCCCTTTAATCATGCTTATGACTGACTACCCCGTGTGGAGAATTGGAATGCCGGCGGCCTCACTATACCTCATTCACGCCCGGGATTAACCCGGGGGGGTCTTTTTCTGAAAAAGGGTACACAACCGGCCTCATCCGTCAAAAGCCGGACAGGCCTAGACCGGCTACAATCACACCTTTCCTGAACACTATTGAATATATCCCGTAACTTCGTCCCGTCGCAGATTTTGGGTGCACTGTTTATTCCGCTGCATACGCCCTGAACTCGACTATATGTACGCCTTGATTGGCACTGTTCTTGAGCATGTTTACCCGGATATAGCGGGCTGATACCGGCGCGAATTCATGCACCACACCCTCGCTGGTTGCGATGTCTGTATTGCTGCTTCGGTCAGCGACATTTGTCCACTTCTTAGCGTCAGCAGAGACATCAACAGTATACTGGTAATAGCGTTTGCCGTCCCAATAGAAAAACAGCTGGACTTTATTCAAATCGTGCGTTTTCTCCAGATCTACCTGCCACCATTGCGGCCAGGGATGCGCGCCCCAGAACTTTTCCAGGATTACCCAGCCGTCATTGGCATTTTCAGGAACAAGTTTGTCGGTCTCCCCGCCTTTCATTGAATCGCTCACCGGTTTGCCGGTCGCCAGATTCACTTCATAGGGTATTTTTTCGAATGACATGCTCCATTCCTGTCCGCGGGCCGAACCGGTCTGGTCGAAAAATAGCGCGCGTATACGGGTAGTCTTCGTTATCGTAATCGGCTTCGTATAGATTGTGTCTTTTACGCCCGGTTTGCGGCCGTTAAGGGTGTAACGGATTATTCCGTTTGTCCATGAGGAACTCAGCGAAACGGTCGCCGAATCAGTAAACGCTTTCGGCGGCTCGCCGATGCCGGGCCGGATCACATCCGGCCTTGTTCCCGTAATTTCAGCAGACAGGAAACTGAGCTGGAATTCCTGGTCGTACAAATACCCGACCTGATTTCCTTTATCATCAAACAGCCGGGCTTTCACGGTAATAGTATCATCAGTCATACCTATCGATGTTTCATATAAAGCGGACTGAGCTGTAGGTTCAGTGCCGTCAAGAGTATAGCGCACCTGGGTATTCTTCAGAATCGGCTGCATCGAAAGCGTGGCGGAATGGCTGAACAGGCGCGGATAATCCTGGACCCAGTCTTTGCGTTCCGGGATTAATCCTTCCGCGTGTGCCATGACCGGTTGTATTTGTGTGTCAAGCAACCGGTCGGTATGCGCCAATCGTTCTGAGAAATCGGCAAATGTACGATCGGCATCAGGATTCCAGATTCTTTCCGACAATGTCGCCACCCGCCGGCGCAAACTTGGTATGACAATATTCTGTGGCTGTTCCCAGGAACACATCTGAGCGCCTATAACAAGCGGGGTTGGCTCGATCTGATACGGCCGCGGCGTTTCGTACGGCGGAGAATACGGATCCCAGGAGAACATGTTCCAGGCATAGATCGCTACCGGCGGATATTTGTGGCGACGGACCACGTATAACGGTTTGCCCGTGGCATTGATGATGGTATACCCATCTTCAACACTTTCATATGCCGGATACCAGTGACCGGCATATTCCATAACAATCACATCTTTGGGAATTTGCACCGGGCTGTCGGGATCGCGCAAAAAGCGTTCCCAGACTATCAATTGTTTGCCGCGCTTTTTCGCCATCTCATTCATTTGAACAATGAACAGGCGGTACAGGTCCATACTGTCCCGCAATCCGTTTTTCTCTATTGCCGCCTTGAAATCGGGATTGGTTGCCGGATTCGGCAGTATGATCTCATCGCCCCCCATGTGGAAGTACGGAGTGGTTTTGAATACTTCACACATCTCCCCTACCAGTGTATCGATCACTTCCAGCGCTTTCGGTGTGGAAAAATTGAGTGTATAATCTATGCCGTCCGTGCATTTTAAGACTTCCGGCATGCCTTTAACCATCGCGTCGGCATGACTGGGCACATCCAGCTCGGGAATAATGACGACACCACGTTCAGCCGCGAACCGTTCCAGTTCCTTGAATTCTTCAAGCGTATAGGACTTCCCCGGTGTAACCAGCTGGGGATAGGCAGTGGAAGGAAAGACAAACGCTCCACGGTCACACAGATGCAGCTGCAGGTATCTGATCTTATACATCCGGCACAAGATCACGGCCTGCTTAAGTGTATCCATGGAATGGTATTGCCGTGCCAGGTCGAGCATCAGACCCCGATATGCTTCCGCCGGTTCGTCTTCAATGC
>CAZCLS010000590.1:0-2748 GCA_964499565.1 uncultured bacterium | reverse complement strand
ATTCGCCCGACCGGATCGACTATTCGGCTCCCTTTACCAATGATGTGCCCTGGCTTCTGCCCATGATTGAAAGCGGCGAGGTTGACCAGGTATGGCTCTTTTCCTTTCCTTATGCCGGCTGCTTCGAAACCCGCCTGATGGGCCCCGGGGCCTACAGTTGTAATTCGGATGGCACCGACGAACTGGGCAATTCGCGCCTCTTTATGGTTAATTTCCCCAGTATGGAACGGGCTGATACCCCAATGGAAAATTTCGGTCACGGCTGTGAATCAATCCTGGCTGCCTGGTTCTGGAATTATCTCCTCAATTATCCCGGCAATGTAGATACGCCCTATACTAACATGAATGACTTTGCCTTGTTTACACGCGCCAAAGCAAATTCTCCCGATAATATCCATTGCGGCAATATCCACTTCGCCCCGAATTCCGATGGCGGCTACGACTGGGCCAATCCAGCCTATGTCCTCAGCTATGCTGACAGCTGGTTCTCCTATCCGCTCCTTACTAACGCGCCGCGCATGATAAATAAAGCAGAGTGGGGGAATGGCGTCAATCATCTTCATAAAAACTGGTGGTTTTACCACATGCCCCAGAAAGTCGGCCTGCATAACGGTCACCTCATGAACTGGCTGACCTATTTCTTCAACCTCAATAAAGCCTCCTATCCCATCGGGTCCGATGATTCTATTGTCCAAACCAATGTCGACTTAGCCGGCTGGTTTACCTTTGAAGTCTATGCCCCTCCCGGTACGACCCAGGTCACCTTCGAAGTCGAAACCGGACTGCCTGTCGATTTCGGCCTCAGGAAAAATGCTATTCCTCTCTTTAACCGCTTTAATTGGTGGAATGCCAATAATGCCGCTTTCGATTTCTGGTCGGATGAGCGTACCAATGTTCACTCGATTACCATTACCCCTTCATATAATTTCGATCAGGGAGTGACCGGGTATTGGTACTGTACTTTTGGTCGGGCATTCGATTTTCCCACTGTCCGGCCGGTCGATTCCGCATCGACATACACTGTCACGGCTAAAATACTTCCCAAGCCGGTGCCGCCCCTGACGGTCGCAGTCGATGTCTCAGCTCCCGCTCCGGAAGCTACCGTTACCGGCTCTACCGCTCTGATCGAGTGGACTCCAAATCTGCTTTCCCATGGTGTCCGTGCTTTCTACCTGGCCTATACTACCAATGACCTGGCCGGTCCCTGGATTGATGTTTGTGAGGATTATCATTATGAATTGAGTTCTCCCTATGACTGGTCTATTCCGGCCGTCACGTCGGAGTATGCTCAGGTGCGGGTGATTGTCGAAGATGTGTATGGAGCGCGCTATACCGGTTACTCCTCGCCCTTCGGCCTGAATACTCCCTATGTGCCCGAACCGGCTTCTGTCCTGGCAGGTATCCTTGCTGTCTTTGCTTTCAGAATGAGAAAGTGATTCTTTTCAACTCTTTTTTTTAACGTTGTTGCTTTTGGACCTCTATGATTATTTCTTCCGATTTTACCTTTGAAAAAAATGCCGTCGTTTCCGAACCGGTCGTTATTGCGGCCGATTCCATTACTGTTGACGGTAATGGCGCGACAATCTCCGGTCCCGGCATCGCCGGCGCTATGGATTCGTTTCAGGGCAACGGTATTTTTGCTGATGGCTGCTGTAATGTCATTATCCGTAATCTCCGTGTCCGCGGCTTTGAATCCGGTCTGCTCGCCCGGAATGGCCAGGACTGGTTAATCGAAGACTGCGACTTCTCCGATAATTTTACTAATCCCGCCTTCGGCTGGGGCGAATATAAATGTGTCGGCGGAATTGTCCTCCACCTTATCAGCAATTCTATCGTCCGCCGTAACCGTTGTAATAATGTCTGGACCGGTCTCGACCTTACCTTCTGTTCCGGCCTTATCATCGAATCGAATGACTTTTCCCATTGCAGTAATGTCTGCCTCAAATTGTGGCAGGCGTCCCATAACCGGATTAGTTCCAATAATCTGTCCTATGGCCTGCGTATCGATCCCGGTGAAATCCATGCCCGTGACTCGGCGGGATTGCTTGTTGAAAACGAATCGGATCATAATTTCTTCTGTAATAATGATATCACCCATGGCGGTGACGGCGTATTTATCCGCGCCCTCAACAGTCGCGTCTCGCGCGGCAATGTCTTCATAGAAAATGATTGTTCCTATGCCCACAATAACGGCTTCGAGGCCTGGTGTCCCGAAAATACCTACATCAGGAATAAAGCTAATTACTGCAGTTTCGGTTTCTGGTTGGGCGGTTCGAATCAAACCGTCCTGATCGGTAATGAAGCCGCCTTTAACGGCAAGAAGGAAGGTCTGCATAATGCCTCAGAAGCTGATTTCGGGCATGGCGGTATCGTCGCCGTCGGCGGCACGTCAAGTCATACCATCATCCGTGATAACTTCTGTCACGATAATGCCGGCGGCGGGATTGTCCTGCGCGGTGATACTCGCACCAATGGAGCCGACTGGCGCGCCTTTCACTGGATTATTCAGAACAATCGCCTCGAACGTAATCTCTGGCCCGTCTTTGCACGCTTGGCCGATATGATTTTTCTCAGCCGGAATGTCTGCATAGATAACCAGAATCCTTCCCTGTTTGATGATGTTGCCAATCTTGTTGTTTTAAATGATTCTGTTCCGGCTAAGCCTGCACCGCGTGCGCTGCTGCATGGTCCGTCTCGCGTGGTTGCCGGCAGCGAGGCCGTCTTCGATGCCTCCGCCAGTTCCGACCC
>CAZCLS010000589.1:1347-2749 GCA_964499565.1 uncultured bacterium | reverse complement strand
TACTCAGTATAATGCTTTTCAGCGCTAATCTCATCGCATCACCCGCTACAGACTACACATTCATCCGTGAATTCGGCACACCGGGAATACACTCAAATGAATTCCAGGATATGGACGGCATAGCGGTCGACCGGTTTGGCAATGTATTTGTATCCGATCTCCTGGCGCTTAAAATTGATGTAGGAGTCACCCAAACGGTGCAGGCGGTTAAGCGCTGGACAGCGGAGGGGATATTCAACCGATCGTGGCCGAACGCGGCGGGCATGTGGGCTGATCCGCGTGGCATAGACTGCAGTTGTGACGGAAATCCCTATTATGTAGCGCCGCTGGGGCCGGATGTATCCATACAGGACATAGAGTATACGACGGGGGAAGGCATGTATCTTGGGCGGGTACCGGGACCGATCTGGGATAACTATGTGAACTATGAATTTATTGACGTAGCAGTGAGTGCTGATGGGAGTGTATACGGGACGGCAATACGACGGCCGCCTGGGGCGGCTGGACAATATGTGGCGGCAAAATTTGAATGGAACGGAACATTCTGGAATGAAGCGGCCATAGCAATGGTAACAAACGAGAACGGCCTTTCGCACTATGTGCAGGGAATCGACGTAGATCCATGGCGCAACCGGGTATACGTGACCATTATGCCCGGCAAAGAAACGGAGGGGAGACCGGGGATAAAAGTATATGACATGAATCTCAAACACATAGCGGACTGGCTGCCATGGGAGTATATGGCGAAGCCGACGGGAGTAGGGATAGACAATCGGAACGGTACATTTTTAGTCACTGAAAGCGTAAGCAACCGGATTTACAAATATGCTCTGGACGGGACGGAAATATTACAATTCGGCATGTTAGGCAGCCAGCCATATGAGTTCAACAGACCGACAGATCTAGATGTCAACATGAACGGCTGGCTGTTTGTAGCGGACTCCGGCAATGACAAAGTACAGGTATACGCGCCTCCACGTGAAGGCAATTTGAATTTCATTGTATACAAGTCGAAAATCAAAGTAGGCTGGAAGCAGAAGGCGAAAGGATTAGACCGGGACCTGGTATTGTGTAAGGCGTTGGCAGCGATCGACCCGTACACGAATATCACGAGCATGGTAGGGATGCCATTCAGCTTCTGGCTGAACAACCTGGAAATCATACCGGAGATGGTACCGACAAAGACCAATAAGAAAGGAACCAAGGCTTTATACGCGCCGGACAAAGAGCATAAAGCTATGGTACAGTACCGGCCGGACGGGGCCCTGTTGCGCCTGACGGTGAAACACAAGCGGGGGAATGTGAATGTGCCATTGAACATCACGGACACGACGCCGCTACCGCCATGGTTGTGGGCGACGGCGCAGATGACTCTGAGCAATGAGTACCTGGGAGTGCATTA
>CAZCLS010000589.1:0-1247 GCA_964499565.1 uncultured bacterium | reverse complement strand
GGTATGTTTGAGCATTCCTGGGAAAAGTATCAGAACGACCAATACTGGCCGCCGCAGGGATTGGACTGCAGTTGTGCCGGGGATCCGTTTTATTCATCACCGACATATATAAATCAAAAGTACGGAGCGGACATTGAGCACACATCGCCGAACGGCAATTTATACGAAAAGTTTCCTGATCTGCGGCCGTTGCAATACTGGTGCAGGGATGTATCGGTTAGTGCGGACGGGTATGTATACGGAATAATATATTACCGGATACCGAACGAATCAACGAACATAGAGTTTGCCCTGATAATGAAATTTGACTGGAACGGAACCGTCTGGAGCAACCGGGCGACAACAATAGTGACCAACGAATTCGGTATGAGCAGAAAAGCGTGGGGGATAGACGCCGATCCCTGGCGGCAAAGGGTGTATGTCACATGCCTTGCCGACGCGAGTGGCCGGGCGGGTATAAAGGTCTATGACATGGATTTGAACCGGATAGAAAACCATCTGCCATGGGGTTACCTGGCGCAACCGACGGGAGTAGCGGTAGACAACCGGAACGGATCATTTCTGGTTACGGAAGCTGCCAGCAACATGATATATAAGTTCACGGAAGATGTGGTGCCGGTGTTACAGTTCGGAGGACCCGGCACTGATCCGTACCAATTCAACAAACCGACGGACCTGGATGTTGATTTGCGCGGGTGGTTATATGTAGCGGATTCGGGCAATGACCGGGTGCAGGTATTCGCACCGCCCAAGGAAGGGAATTTAAATTTTATCGTATACAAATCGAAGATAAAAGTTGGGTGGAAGCAGAAAATCAAAGGGTTGAACCGGGATTTGATATTGTGCAAGGCATTAGCAGCGATAGATGTGTATACAAACATAACGGGTATGGTGGGGATGCCATTCAGTTTCTGGCTGAACGATTTGGAAGTTATACCGGAGATGGTACCGACAAAGACCAACAAGAAAGGGACGAAAGCGTTATATGCCTGGGATAAAGACCACAAGGCAAAAGTGCAGTACCGACCGGATGGAGCGTTGCTGAGAATAACGGTGAAGTTGAAACGGGGCAATGTAAACGGGCCGCTGAACATTTTTGATTCAACGCCGCTGCCGCCCTGGCTGTGGACAACAGCACAGATGACGCTGAGCAATGAATATCTCGGGGTACATTACATGCGGTTGATACACAAGAACAAAGTGGGGAAGGTATACAAAGCGTTGAAAAGGTAGATTAAAGATGGATA
>CAZCLS010000588.1:0-2758 GCA_964499565.1 uncultured bacterium | reverse complement strand
ATTCCATATAGTTGATTATCGCTTCGTAACGCTACGATGATTGTACACTAATACCATGATACTGTCAAGACACTCCGTTCTCCCTAAATCCGCGATGGGATGGAACTGGACACTAGTTTTGAGATGTTTCAAAAATATTACTATAATCATACACTGTAATCGTGATCGCAATCTTAGACCGAAAAGAGAGGACAAAGGAATGATTAAAACAGCAAATAAACATGAAGAAAAATCAACACCCAAAAGGTGAACGTAAAAAGCTCATATCATCCCACTGAATACACTGCTGGAGTCCAGCCTTCAGGCTGATTGTTATTTGAGTTGTCGGGGTTCAGGTGTCAGGGTTCAGGGTTTATCGGACGGATCCGTCGGATCGGACCGATCAGTCCGATTGGTTTTAGCATTAAAAGGGAAATGCGTGTTTGCGGGAGTTGGTTCTCTGGCAGCCGGGACGGGCTGCCCTACTTTATAAAACATAAAGTATGAAATAGTAATAAATACCATTTTTTGACAAATGCGTGACAACTTTACGTTTATTCTGTAGTATAGTTATCCATGGCATTCTTCAAACCAACAAAACCGCTTTCATTTGAACGTCGGATGGCTAAAGGCGCTCCCTGGCTGCTTATCCTGGTTGCGGTACTTGCACTGATAGTGCTGTGGGGTATCATTGCCTCCATTTCGGCTCATCGCCAGGTAGAGGTTTACCGTAAAAACGAAGTACAGAAAGCCCTTGCCTCTTTCAGCGACTCGTTAACCGCCTGGATGCAACCCGCACTCGTCCGGCGGTTGTCATTAGATGCTGTCGTGCGCCACAATGTTTACTGTTACCGCATCACTGATGAAACCGGCACTCCGGTCATGCCCGATTACTCATATTCCCCTGTTCCGGTTCCCCCGTCAAAATACCTGGCATTTGTCCAACAGCGTTTGCAGGATACGGACCTTTCAGGCATACCTGCTGCATCACTTACCAATACTATTCTCTATCAAATCCTGAACGACCGTGTGCTTGCCGAACAGTTGAAAAATGACGCGGCAATTCGAATCGAAATGGGCTGGCGCCTGGCAGCGGCATCCAGCCGCGCGCATGCCATTACAAACGCCCAAAATGTCTATGCGCTTCTGATATCCGAGTATCCCGATTATATTGACGCCTATGGATTTCCTGTCAAATACACCGCCGGACTGGAAGACGTCTTACTGACAATCTCACCGGACGAACGCCGGCGGCGGCAGGAGTCATGGCTTTACGATTTTATGCAAAAAATGAATCCGGCTTTGTTGACTAATGCTGAAAGTGTTATCTCGGTTCTGCTTAGCCGTGCGGATACCGGTAACCTTCCCTTTTCCTTTTTATCATTAACCAATTGGTTCTTTCCATCATCTACTCCATCCTGCTCATATAGTTATAATGGAACCAATTATACTGCCTGGCTGAATCCCGG
Source organism: uncultured bacterium (assembly GCA_964499565.1). Classification (GTDB taxonomy): domain Bacteria; phylum Auribacterota; class UBA3054; order UBA3054; family CAZCLS01; genus CAZCLS01. The sequence continues at coordinate 1,310 of CAZCLS010000588.1, read as the reverse complement.
TCCAATGGTTGATTGGCTTCGCAAAGACTGGCTGCCGGGATACCAGGCGGAAGCGAGCAACACCTTTGTGTATCTGCGCCTGCGGCAGCCATCAGCGCCACCCCCCGTCGGTGAAGCTATGGAGACAAATATCTTTGGTATCAGCATGTCAATCGTCCCGTTTGATGCCATTACCTGGGAAGCGCGCCGTAAAGAAAAAGCCCAGATGCAGATTTTGCTGCTTTCAGTCTTGCTTGGCGTTCTATCCCTGCTCGCCTGGCGCAGTATCATAGTGATCGGCACGGAACGCAATCTGAAAAAACGCCAGTTGAATTTCGTGGCGGCTGTCAGTCATGAATTACGCACTCCCGTCGCAACGGTCAGAACTTTAGCCGAAACGATGCAGCGCGGCCTGGTAACCGATCCGGGAGAGCAACAGGAATACACCGGCATGATCATTGCCGAAAGCGACCGCCTGACCAGGTTGGTTGATAACATTCTTGATGTCGCCAACAATTCCCGACTGAAAGCCTCGCTTCATAAGCAGGACATTACTGTCAGCCAGTTGTTTGACGGTATCACCTCCATGATTACCAAAAAATATCCGGGCGTATCATTCCGGGTAGATACCGATCCTGAACTTGTGGTTCATGTCGACCGCGAAGCGATGGAGCGGGTATTCTATAACTTGGTTGATAACGCGGTGAAATATTCCCAACCGGACCATACTGCCCTAATCACACTGTCAGCGACACGCGAGAAAAACAAAATGGTACTATCAGTGGCCGACAACGGCATCGGCATTGCCCGGAACGAGCAGGACAAGATATTTGACCGGTTTTACCGTGTAGGCGATGAATTAATCCGGGATAATCCGGGCGCTGGCTTAGGTTTAGCCATTGTCAAAGAAATTGTTGAAGCGCATGATGGTATAATAACCGTGCAGAGTGAACCCGGCGTAGGAAGTGTATTCAGTGTTCATCTGAAACAGCTAACCGATAACCACAAACCAGCACCATGAAAAAAGTCATTCTAATCGCTGAAGATGAGAATAATCTGAGACGGGCTTTAGTGAAAAACTTCATCGCGGAAGGATACGCTGTCCTTGAAAGCGCTGACGGTGAGGAAGCATTGGCTGTCACGCGAAGTCATTCAGTCGATTTGATCATTCTGGATATTATGATGCCGAAAATGAACGGCTATGACGTCTGCCGGTCCTTGCGGGCAAGCGGTAGTGATGTCCCAGTCATCATGCTGACCGCCCGCGCTGCCGTCGCGGACCGGGTGGACGGATTCGACTGCGGCGCGGATGATTATGTGACCAAACCCTT
>CAZCLS010000587.1:0-2758 GCA_964499565.1 uncultured bacterium | reverse complement strand
ACTCTCATGTTTCCCATGGATATTACACTAACTACCTGGACCGCTAACAAGAACAGCATATCGGTCAACCGCGGACCGTTGACATACTCGGTGAAGATCGGGGAGCGATATGAACGCAGCGGCGGCACCGACACGTGGCCGGCCTGGGAGATATTCTCGTCGACGCCCTGGAACTACGGATTGATCGTTGACACGAATAATCCCGCGGCTTCTTTCAGAATAGTCAAGAAACCCTGGCCTGAAGACGGTCAGCCGTTTGCCTGGGACCAGGCGCCGGTGGAACTGAAAGTGAAAGCAAAAAAAATACCGAACTGGACTGAAACATTCTGGGGAACCGTCGATGCGCTGCAGCAGAGCCCGGTCAAGTCTGGAGAACCGGTGGAAGTTATCACGATGATACCAATGGGCGCGGGGCGCCTGCGTATTTCAGCCTTGCCGGTGATCGGCAATGGGCCGGACGCGAAAGAATGGCAACCGTTTGAGGAGCCGGCCGCTTCGTGTACTCACTCCGCTTTTCCAATGTCGAAGATGACAGATGGTAAACTGCCCCAAAGCTCTTCTGACCGACAGGGCGGCAAAAGCGGCGCGTTTTCATGGTGGCCGAATGCTAATAGCGTGGAATGGGTGACTCAGAAGTTCCCTGAACCCAAAACGGTTTCCTCGTGCGAGGTTTACTGGTATGCCGACAATGACGCGACCTGTATGCCGGAGTGGTGGAAACTGTATTATATAGATGGCCGGGAATGGAAACCTGTTAAGAACCCAAGTTTCTTCGGACTCGAACCGGACAAATTCAATGTCGTAACATTCACCCCGGTAAAAACGACTGGATTGAAGCTGGAAGCGAAGTTAGGCGGACGTTCAGGCGGGATTTTTGAGTGGCGGGTGAAATAGATGGATAATGGTTGATGGTTGATGGAGGATGGAGTGAGGCTGGCTGCATATGATGTGCGTCAGCACAAATCGGACTGATCCGTCCGATCCGTCCAATCCGTCCGATATATCAAACCGCGCACTCAGTCAGGCTCTATAGATCACGCTGAAGCGTTTACTCCAACGCAAGAATGGTGGTCGTGGACGGACCACCCTCCAGAGCTGCAGAGTTGAGAGTATGTACTCATGACATGAATCAAGTATCACAGGAGAAGAAAAATGAAGAGTTTAAAATTGTTTCTTGTTTCGCTATTCATATCAACCGGCATCCTTCTCGCGCAAATCGATGTGCAGTGCGTTGCCATACCTGAAACAAACAATACCCCGAACAAGTGGTATTCAGGCAACCGGCCGCCGCTGCTGGCGAGTCCCTTGATCAAGCTCCCGGCCGGTTCGATCAAGCCCGGCGGCTGGCTGAGGAAACAACTCGAACTGGAGGCGGATGGATTTATCGGGTATCTGACCGAAATCAGTTCGTTCTGCAATACGAACGGCAATGCCTGGCTGAGCAAGAAAGGTGAAGGTCACAGCGGCTGGGAAGAAGTGCCCTACTGGTTCCGGGGCTACTGTGCGCTAGGATTAGTTCTTGACGATCCCCGTATCATGGATGTATCACGCCGCTTTGTGGAAGCTATGATCGCCAGTCAGGATACCAACGGCTATTTCGGCCCGCGCAAAAACCTGGGAGACAAGGGTGTGCCGGATTTCATGCCCAATATGTCAATGCTGTTCGCTTTGCGGGACTGGTATGAATATACAGGCGATAAGCGGATCATCACGTTGATGCGAAACTATTTCACATGGCAGCTGACCATCCCGGACAAAAAATTTTTCTCGGGTGGCTGGCAGGTGCCGCGCAACGGTGACAATCTTGACAGTGTTTACTGGCTCTACAATATTACCGGGGATGCATTTCTGCTGGAACTGGGGCAAAAGCTTCAGCGCTGCGGCGCGACCTGGATGAAAACGGTGACCAGTGGTCATAATGTGGATTTTTCGCAGGGATTCCGCAAGCCGGCCCAGTTTTATCAACAGGCCAAAGATAAAAAATACCTGGATGCCACACTCAAAAATTATGACAGTATATTCGGCATCTACGGCCAGGTGCCGGGAGGAACATTCGGCGGGGACGAGTTCGCGCGTCCGGGATATACCGGTCCGCGCCAGGCTATCGAAACCTGCGGTGCGGTGGAGTTGATGCTGTCGGAAGAAATCCTGCTGCGCATCACTGGCAATCCGGTCTGGGCCGACCGTTGTGAGAATATAGCATACAATACTTTACCGGCGACCATGACGGCCGACATGAAAGCGTTGCGGTACCTAACCTCGCCCAACCAGGTTAATTCGGACAAACGCAGCAAGTTTCCCGAGTTAGCCGATGGCGGTCCGATGCAGGAAATGAATCCGTTCGAACATCGCTGCTGTCAGCACAACAGCGGTATGGGCTGGCCGTTTTTCTCGGAAAACCTGTGGATGGAGACGCCGGGCAATGGCCTTGCGGCGATCTTTTATGCCGAGTGTGCCGTAACCGCAAAGGTCGGCCGGGGCGTCAGCGCGGCTATCCAGGTCGATTCACACTATCCCTTTGATGACAAAATTCTCATAAGCGTTACACCGGCAACACCAGTGCAGTTTCCCGTATATCTGCGTGTGCCGCGCTGGTGCGACAGTCCGATAGTGGGCCTGAACCGGCAACAGCTGCAGGTAGATGCCCGCCCGGATTCATACATCAAGATAGACCGTGTCTGGCGCGCGGGCGACAAAATTTCGCTGGTGCTTCCGCGTAAAGTGACCGTAACGGACTGGACCAACAATTTTGACAGTG
>CAZCLS010000586.1:0-2758 GCA_964499565.1 uncultured bacterium | reverse complement strand
CACGGAACGCATACCGGAAATGAAAACCTTCACCTGCGACATCGCCATGCTGCCGCTAGGTCAAACCTATACCATGAGCGGTCCGGGAGAAGCCGCCGCGGCGGCAAAAGATGTCAAGGCCTCTATTGCAGTTCCGATCCATTTCGGCATGTACGAAGGCAAAGAATCCGATGCGGAAACGTTCAAAAAACTGTTGGAACCCGCTATCACCGTTATTATCAAAAAACCCGAGTAATATCCACGCTGGGAGGTTACCATGAAACTGTTGCAGCATATCGTGACTCTTCTGATTATCGTAGGAGGGCTTTTTCTGGTTATCGCGTTTGTTCTGCCAAAAGAATTCACCGTCAAACGCCAGACTGAAATCAAGACGGCCCCGAATGTGGTCTATCAAAAACTGCTGGACTTGAAAACCCGGGCCGAATGGGACCCCCGGGTCGAAAAAGACGCTGCGGCCAGTATCACCGTTTTGGCCAAGTCCGGGCCGGTGAACTCAAGCTGGATGTGGGAAGGGGAAAAGATCGGCGCCGGTAAATTGACGATAAAACAAGTCGCCGAAAATAAAGCCGTCTGGATTAGAATCGATGTTGTTAAACCGGTTATGACCGTGTATGAATCATACTGGAAAATCGACCCGGTCCAGGAAGGCACGATGGTTACCTGGACTATCAAAGGGCCTTTGACGTATCCCCTGGAACGGTACAGAGGGTTGGTAATAGACCGGACTCTCGGTTCCGAGTGTGCCCGCGGCCTGGAACTGCTAAAAATAGCCTGCGAACGGTCTGCTCCCTAACCGACACACCTAATTCCGCGATAGACGTAGGTGCAGTATCACAATCGAGAGACAATAAAATGGTACATGGTCACGAAAAGCTGGATATCTAAAGCCTTTCACAAGAGGAGATCAAGACAATCCTCTTTTACTCGATGTTTATAGATATCCGTTTGAAGAAAAGGCTGCTTGTGGCGGCTACGATTGCGGGAACAATGACGAGAACGGGAACGAGAACGATGACGAGAACGATATTTTCGCCCCCCGCTTTCATCCCATCGCGGATTTTGGGAAAACTAGTTGCCTTGTAACCTTGTTTTTCTTATAATAGATGCTATACATCCCGGCCTGCCGGTAACGCAGGCACGTAATACATACAGCAAGGAGCTGATAATGAGACTATCCCTCAAATGCATACTAGTTTTGATGATGAGTGCCGGACTGGCGTTCAGTGCCACGCAGGAAGCACAAAAAGCAGCCGATACTACTCAGCCGAAAACCCCGGCTGATTCCCCCCAGCAAGATATTAGCATGGATGATGTCAGTTACTGCATTGGTCTGGAGATCGGGCAGAATTTTAACAATTCTCAGATTAACATCAATTTGGATATGCTTAAAGCCGGTATCCTGGACGGCATGGACGAAACCAAGGAACCAAAATTATCCCGGACCGAACAGCGCAGCATCATGATGGCGTTTCAGAAGGAAATGATGTCGCGCCGCCAGCAAATTATGGCCGAACTCGAAGAAAAAAAGAAAAAACTCGGTGAGCTGAACCTGAAGAAAAGCCTGGCGTTCATGAAAGAAAATCTGGCTAAACCGAATATCAAGAAAACCGAAAGCGGTCTGCAGTATATCGTTGTCAAGGAAGGTGACGGCCCCAACCCGAAAGCGACCGATACGGTGAAAGTCCATTATCGCGGCACCCTGATCGACGGCACTGAATTCGACAGTTCCTACAGCAGGGGTGAACCGGCCGAGTTCCAGGTCCAGGGCGTTATCCCCGGATGGATAGAAGGCATCCAGCTGATGAAAGTCGGCGGTAAATACAAATTTTTCATCCCGCCCGAATTAGCCTATTCCTATCGCGGCGCGGAACCGGATATCGGTCCCAACGAAGCCCTGATTTTTGATGTGGAATTACTCGGCATTAAGGAATAATTTCTGTACTTTTAGATTCTCAGCACAGGGAGATACTGAGGCGCGGGCGTTGTCTGCGCCTCAGTGTTTTTTTGTGAACAAATCCCGGTAAAATGTGTCTATCATTGTGTAGTACTCGTTTATACCGGCGACTATCATCAGGTTGTTGTGCCCCGCACCTTCTACCCACCAGGCCAGCTTGGGCTCGTTCGCTAGTTCATACAGCCGCCGCCCGTGCCAGCAGCCGATTACGTTGTCCGCCGTGCCATGAATGATAAATATCGGACAGGTTATTTCAGTTATCGATTTGCTGTTCTTAAATCGGTCGAACGGCAGCAGCGGTATGCGCGTCGCGACCCGGAAGGCCGATACAAACGCGCTTTCCAGCACTAATCCCGCTACCGGCTTTTGTGACGCGAGATGCACCGCCATCGCCCCTCCTAGCGACCTGCCATGCACTACAATTGACTCAGGCGGTATCTTCTTTTCACTAGTCAGATACGTGTACACGGTCTCGGCGTCGTTGTAACAGTTTTCTTCATTCGGCTTACCGGTGCTGAGGCCGTAACCACGGTAATCATACGCACAGATCCCATAGCCTTTGTCGGCGAACGGAGCCAGTAATTCCCCGGCAAACGCCAGGTTTTCCGCGTTGCCGTGATTGTATAATATTGTCGGATATCCCGCTTTTGTCGCCGGCTGATACAATACCGCCAGCGTTTCTCCGTCCGGAGTGGGAATGCATTCAATTCCGTTTCCCACGCTGTACGGCGTTCCCGGCGGTTGAAAAATCAAGGCGTTCGGACAACAGCAGCCTATGAAAAATATAACCGCATACACAAGCAG
>CAZCLS010000585.1:0-2785 GCA_964499565.1 uncultured bacterium | reverse complement strand
TCACGCTGGACAACTGGTATGTCGAGCATCAATCATTCCTGCTTGACATGAAAATCCTTGCGAAAACATTGCTGGTCTGGCTGAAAGGTGAAGGGGTATATGCTGAAAAGGAAAAATTTATTGTTGGGGACAATGATATGGATAAACTGACGGGACCTGATACGAAATGATACTGGCCCTGGAAACTGCATCATATGCGTGTTCATCGCTGGCACTCATGGACAGCAAAGCGGAATATGCGTATACCGAGATACCCGAGCGCCGGCATGTAGCGGCAACGCTTATCACTCTGATTGCCGGGATGCTGGAGCAGTACGGCGGCAAAGGCTATCGTCCCGATTATCTGACGGTAGATTGCGGACCGGGCTCGTTTACGGGCATACGGATTGGTATAGCAACTGTCAAAGGCCTGGTCGACGGCTGGGGGATACCGGCGGTGGGGGTCTCATCGTTTGAGCTTTTTCCCGAGGTGGATACCATCGAGCAGGATCAGTTGATCCTGCTGGACGCGAAGGCGGGCGGGGGATATTATTATGAAGTGCGTCGAGCGGCTGGGGAAAAAAGCCGGGGATTTATAAAACTGGAAGATATTGCCGAAACATTACCAGTGCATGCGGCCGGCGGCGGCAGAGTGCTGGGAGAGATACAACCGCAAGAGATTGAACAAACCGGCTGGACATTTCAGGCCGTAAATTGTATACTATCAGCCAAAGCTGTTGGCTGTGTCGCGCTGCAAAAAATAGCTTGCGGATGTTTTACTCCGCTGGATGCGGTATATCTGCATTCACAGATGAAGCACCGCTGAGCAGGTAACACTGATTATTAATCAGGAAATGATGAATATAGTGAAACGGTTATGGAATTCAAGCCTGTTTTTTCTCGTTCTGGCATGTTTGTGCATGGGATGCATAACCTATCTGTCATCCCGGAAACGGTCTGAACTGACGATAACGCGCACTATTTACAATCTACCCCGGCAGGTAGCGGTCTGGGCTTCCGATACCGACCATCCCGCGGGAATATGGGACCGCATCTACCATATCAATTATGCCAATATTCTCGATAAACCTTTGCATTTTCTTGAATTTGCTGTTTTGACATTCCTGTGGTGGCGTTGTTTCTTTTGTGTGAAATCAGTCCCGATTCAAATGCGGGCGGTCTGGTTTGCGATTCTGATAACATTCTTTTTTGGATGTCTGGACGAATTTCATCAGTTTTTTGTGCCCGGCCGCGAATTTCGGTTAGTTGACCTGGCAGCCAACACGTTCGGCATTCTGTTCTGCGGAGCAGTGATCGAATTTAAGTTGCGGCGCAATCGAAGGATGTATTATACCGGGGATGAACAGGAATAAATGTATTTCTGATTGCTGAAACGCTTTAATCCCGGGGATTTGTTTCTCTGAATAGGTTTTAAAGTAGGGGGGAACGTTGAAGACACACTGGATACATCGAGAACGAGGGACAAGGACAATATATTGCATTGCATTACTCTTGATCTGGGGCTTATCTGCCCATTGCGCGGCACAAAACAATGATGAACCTGGTCTGGAAAAACGCATACAGGCCGTTGAAATCGAACTGAAAAAACTGCAAAGCGGTGAAAGCGCGCCTTCCGCGTATAAAGAGTATTACCAGCTGCAGAAGGATGTTCGGACTCTTCGCGAGAAACATAATGAACAGTTGCGACAGCCACAGGAACGTATCCAGAAATTGTGGCAGGAAAAAGATGTTCAGGAGTGGCAAAACAGAATATCGGTCAAGCAAAAAGAGCTGAATGAACTGCGGCAGCTGTTGCTCAATGAAATCCAGCGCCGCGGCCGCGAATTATATGAATGGCGCCAGAAAGAACTGGCGGCTATTACCGTGGCGGAAACACCAGAAGCCCGCACTCTGAAATGTACGGTCATGGATTATCCGCGGGTGGATGGTTCCACATCGACCCAGCCGCTGGGGGTGATCATAGCCTGTAAACTACTCGGCAGTCCTTACCGCTGGGCGGGTACGACACGCTATGCTGGCCGGTGGCACAGTGAAGTTCCTGTGATCAATCCTTATGAGACCATGCTATTTTTGAGGACGGATTCAGGAAGTTCACAAGAGCGGGCTTTTCGCGAACAGCTTTCTCTGATAGGCTACCGGCCGTTGGCCGAACCCGAAAATCCGGACAGCCCCGAAGATGTCCGCCGGAGTGTTATTATCAATAAAATGCTGACTGTCCACGCCGGGACTCATGAGGCGTATCAGAATGTAATCAATGCTGACGCTGACATTGGACTTGTAGCGCGCGAACCGTCGGCGGACGAGTTGGAACTCGCGAAAGAGCGCGGAGTAGACCTTACTGTTACACCGTTTGCACTCGACGCGTTCGTTTTCATCAAGAACTATACCAATCCCGTTGATGATTTGAGCACGGAGCAAATCCGAGCCATTTACAGCGGCTCACTGAAGAACTGGAAGATCGTTGGTGGGGCCAACACGGCAATCTGTGCTTACCGCCGCAACCGCAATTCCGGCAGTCAGGAATTGATGGAAAAACTCGTGATGAAGGATCAACCGTTCGAAGAACTCGATAATGAGCGATCCCGTATGTTGATTAAACAGGTAATGGGTGGACCATATATTGCTTTGACAACTGACAAGGACGGGCTCGCGTATTCAGTTTATTATTATGAACATTTCATGGCCGGCAGTCCGAACACCGAAGTGATTTCCGTGGACGGTGTACGTCCGTCGTTTGAAACGATCCAGTCCGGGCAATATCCGTATGTCACGAAAGTGTATGTCG
>CAZCLS010000584.1:0-2799 GCA_964499565.1 uncultured bacterium | reverse complement strand
CCTCGGCTTCAAGCCGGACGCCGGCTACCGTTACAAGCGGACTTATCGCTTTCAACGCGCGGGTGTTGGACTGCCCCTGACGGTCTTCTCCCAGGCTCTTCCAGTCTTCCCCGGTATTTACATGCTGTATTTCAGTCACCGCTCCATAATACCGGTCTTTTACCCGCGCCGGAAGCGTCCCAAACACCGGGTGCTTATGATTGCGCGCCCGTTCAGGACGGCCGCCGAAGGTCGGCTGTTCGGTCTTTACCCAGGTGTAATGGGTCGGATCATATTTCTCGGTTGAATAGCCAATCTCCTCCGGTTTGGTCGAACCGTATTCAATCGTGCGCGCGCAAATCTGGTTGTATTTATTCTTCAGGGTCATGGACAGAAATCCGCCTTCTCGCGGCATACCGCGGATCATTATGTCATCGCCCGCCCGCACCCCGTCATACGAAAGTGAGGCCCAGTCCTCAACCGCCAGCCAGTCCCGCCCGCTGTGCCAGACAAACCTGCTCTGGCGCAATGGCTCATTGCGGTCCCGGATCGGTTCCTTGCCCTGGACCTCTATTGTTTCATACTGCATCTGCTCGTTTTTCCAGTTGGCTCCTTCTACGTACACCCGGTTGTTTATGACTTTCTTCGCCCGGTAGCGCACGCCCCATAACGCGTCCGGCAGCTCATAACACCCATACTGCTCACCGGCCGAATTACCCCATATCCCGTTCGGCTTTTCGCCATATTCATCGTCAAATATCTCGCGGCTGTTTGTAAGATAGAAATACCCTCCCGGCGGAATAACCGGATTGGGATCATCATACGCTCCCTGATTCGAATCGAATCGCGCGGCCGACTTTATCAGTCCTACCTGGTCCGCATATGACCCGGTGTTAATTACGACCCGCCAGTTGCGAAGGCATATGGGTTCATCACTAATGTTCGTCAGTTCAACAATATCAGGCCGTATAAACTGGGCCATTTCAAAGCTATTTTTATTTTTAAACGCGTTTTCAGTCGATACAGCACCTAATCCGCCCACAAACCCGGTTTTCTTGCTTGATGTTATAACGATCGAAACCCAGTTGTCACGTGCCCTGACCGGCTTTCCGTTCAAATAAGGATAACGCAGTGTGTAGATTTCATCGCCTTCCGTCGGAAATTCAAGGGTTGTGCCTTTCAGCTCCTTACGATGCATTTTCTCCATTTCCGTTTCTGTGTACACCCGCGGATCGCCATCCACATCCAGAAATGTGCAATACCCTTTCCAGGGTCTGCGCCCGGTTTTGCTCTGCAACGGCCAGTCGGTTACATGCCCCTGTACCATCCCGCCGTACACGTTCTCGGCAAAATACACCTGGTAATACAAATTTTTCGGCGGTTTGATGCCCGGTACCGTCTCGACCGGACATACCCACTGGTCCGTCATCTCCGGAAAGACACACCATACCGCCCCCTCGTGCCGCCATAACGTGTCGATCCAGACCGCATTCTCCGTCACATTCGACCCCGCTACCGCCGCCAGCTTTGCATAAGTGTTCTCGCGCGCATTGTCTATGCCGACCGTTATTGCATCGGAACTGTTACCCAGAATTGGATACCGGATCGGTTCCACCGTTAATCCGTTATACAGCATTAACCAGCCGTTTTTCCACAAGTCAGGTACCCAGCCGCCATACAGTTTCCGTATTTTTTTGAAGTTGACATAGGAACCGTCATAGTTCGGATACCGCTTTGGATTTTCCGAGAGTTTAATTTCCGCCGAATTTGGCACCCGCCCCTCCTCGCCATTCATCATTACCGTACCGCCGCCTTTCTGCGAGCTGAGGTGCGTGATCTGAAACCCATAATTCGGATCGCTGACGTTGTTGCGAAGATATAAACGCATGTTGTACCACCAGCCGAAACGGTGGCACAGCATATAACGGTCGACACTCTGGGCCTGGTTGGCCTGGTCCGGCAATACAAAACTGCCGTTATTGGCCATGATTTCATTGAAACAGACCGCTTCAACACCGTACGCGCTTCCCTTGGTTGAAAGCACATGGTTCTCGTCGCGGTAATCGACGATATTGCAGACCAGTTCCTGCAGCTTGCGTTCCGATGTCTGGAATTGAACCGCCTGGTTTGCACGCCGGATTATATCGTTGATCTGGTCTTTCGTAGCGCAATTCATATTGATCTTGCGGTAAAATTTCCGGTCGGATTCAGACCAGAAGGTGTTGGCATCATGCGAGCTGACCGTGGCAAAACGGCTCAATAACCGCTGCTGCAAAGGTGTGCGCGATATCCCTAAACAGTTCTGTGCCGCTTCCCCCACCGATTGAAACGCCGCGTCATCCCAGATCGGCTTTTCGGCCCGGTACTCCTGCTGCTCGTCAACACCTTCATTTCTCTCGTCCACAATGCCGTCCGCATTGTTATCAAGCAGATCATTGCCGAACAATAATTCGGTGTTATTATCATCCGCCGCTGCCTGCCCCGGCCGATTATCCCGGCCGTACCGGTACTCCAGTATTTTTTCAGCTGCGTTTTTGGACAACGGCAAACCGCGCGTTTTTCCATCGGTCAGCATGATTTCAAATGTGTCAATGCCGTTATGCTGGCCGCGCCCCGCTAATGCCGCTGCGTCATTTATGTTGATCTTTCCCGCTTCATCCTCGATCCAGACAGCATATCGTCCCCGCAGCTCGCCGTTGCCGTCTTGTATATACACCCAGCGCGCCTCATCTTCCGCTCTGCCGCTGTCCCGTTCCACGACATCCTGCAGCACCCCCGCTTCTTCCCCACTCGGGCGAAACGTTCTGCTCCATTCCTCTT
>CAZCLS010000583.1:0-2800 GCA_964499565.1 uncultured bacterium | reverse complement strand
CCCTTCGCCCGAACATATTCAGGTACTAACATTTTTAAGGATGTGTCATGAAAAGTCATGAACTTGCTCATAAAATTCAACATACCCAGTTGAAAATTACCGCCGGTGCCGACGATATTGTCCGCCTGTGCCAGGAATGCCGTGAGCATGATTTTCAGGCCGCTGTCGTTCAGCCCATGTGGGTCGACCTGGCCTTGAAAGAACTCTCCGGCTCATCAACGGTTGTTTGTTCCGTGGCCGATTTCCCTCATGGAGCAGGCGGCACAAAGGCCAAAGCCTGTGAAGTCGCCGATTTAGTCAGTAAAGGCGTCTCCGAAGTCGATGTCGTCTGTAAAATAGGTTATCTCCGCTCCGGTATGTTTGACGCGTTCCGCGACGATCTCGCCGCCGTTGTCGATGCCGCCCGCGGCAAAACTACCAAGGTTATTCTCGAAACCTCCATCCTTTCCGATGATGAACTTGCCCGCGCTATCGATCTCGCGGTTGAAGCCGGTCTTGATTACATAAAAACCGCATCAGGTTTTAACGGCCCGGGAGCTACGGTTCCCATCATCCGCAAAATGGCCGATCTGGCCGGCGGTCGTGTCAAAATTAAAGCCGCCGGCGGTGTCCGCTCTACCGAAGACGCTCTCGCTATTCTCGAGGCCGGCGCTGATTGCATCGGCACCAGTTCCGGTGTCGCGATTGTTACCGGCTCGATCAGTTCAACCACCTATTGATTCCAATGACTCCCTGTACTATTACCCATGTTATCAAACGCTCCGGCGCAATTGTTCCGTTTAAAACCGAACGCATCTCTAACGCGATCTACCGCGCGGCTGTCGCCGTCGGTGGTCGTGACCAGGAAAAGGCCGCCGAACTCGCCGATAATGTCCTGCACATTCTCGAATCCCGGTTCCCCGAAGGTCATAAACCGTATATCGAACAAGTCCAGGATGTCGTTGAGGAAGTCCTGATTAAAAACGGCCATTCTAAAGTCGCTAAAGCCTATATCCTTTATCGCCAGGAACAGGCCGAACGCCGGCGCAGCAAATCACATCATGATTCCAAACCTTCCGATAATATCCCCTGGGCCAAAATCTGGCAGGTGCTCGATTGGGCCGTTTCTCATGGCCTGCATACCGTCGATGGCCTTAACAGCCGTATCAGGCATGGTGAATTCCCTCATATTGTGCATGAATCCGAAGCGGCCTACGAAGATAATGTCCAGACCGCGTCGGAACTGATTTTGGAACGGAAAGATACCGTCAAAATGGTCTTCATCAGCGGCCCTTCTTCGTCCGGTAAAACGACAACGACTATCAAACTTGAGCAACGCCTGAAACGTGAAGGTCTGCACTTCGTTCCTCTCAATGTCGATAATTATTTCTTCGATCTCGAACTGCATCCCAAAGATGAATTCGGTGATTATGATTTCGAAACACCCCAGGCCCTGGACCTTGAATTGATTAACGATCACTTATGCCGCCTGTGCCGTGGAGAAGAAGTGCTCGTGCCGCATTATGATTTCAAAACCAGCAGCCGTTCCGCGAAAACTACTCCGCTGCACCTGGACGACAACGACATCCTCCTGCTCGACAGCCTGCACGGCCTTTATCCGCCCATGAGTGTCGATATTCCCGATGATGTTAAATTTAAACTGTACCTTGAACCTCTGCTCCAAATGAAAGGACCGGATGGTGACTATATTCGCTGGACCGACCTGCGCCTCATCCGGCGTATGCTGCGGGATGCCGCCCATCGCTCCTATGATCCCCGCCGAACACTCGAACACTGGCATTATGTCCGTTCCAGTGAAATGCGTACGATCATTCCCTACTGCACGACCGCCAACTATATCGTTAACAGCGGTATGCCGTACGAGCTGGCACTGTATGCCCATTCCATGCGCGCTTCGTTCGCTCAATGGCCCGCGGATTACGAAGGTGACCCGCTGCGCGAAGACGCTTGTCAACGCGCCAAACGCGTTTCCGCCCTGCTTAATGCCGTCGAACCGATTGCAGACGATTCCGCCGTTCCAGGTGATTCAGTTCTGCGTGAATTCATCGGCAGCAGTACCCTGAAATACGCCTGATCCCTTCCTTTTCTCGTTCCCTCGCAGACCCCCGGTAAGCTTGCCTCACCGGTAAATCGTTTGACCACCTGCCTGGTCTGGCCCGCAAACTTCCGCTCCTGCCACGCAAGGTGGCAGGGGGCGCACTTGTTCCCTGTTCGCTTCAGACCCCGGTGAGCTTGCCTCACCGGTGAATCAGTTTGAGAAAAATGCCGGTTAAACCCTCTCAACCGAACTCAAATCATATTCTGAAAAAGAACCGACATAAAAGCTACTTTCCCAATACCGTAATCTGCCTGCGGCATCTGCAAGATTATTTTGAAATGAAAGACCAATTTCCTGTGGAGACATCGTTATATTTCCTCTCAGAGCAATATGCACATGATCAGGCATTAATGAAACAGCTTTCAAACTACAATTGTTAGCTTGAGCTGATTCAATACATGCAGATTGCATTTTATCTAATATCACTTCGCTTCCAGTCCGATACCTGTTTGCAACGACAAACACAATATGAAGATTGTACCAATATCTTCCACTATTTGTTTCATATGGTTGCGCAAGGTTTATCGTTTTATCTTCAATTGCCTTATCAGCTAACATATCACGATATCGCTTATCAGCCAGATCAACATGTTTCAGTTGATTGCGAACATAACTGATTACTGTGTCTGATGTGTTATAACCTAATGAACGAAGCGTTACCTTTCTACTGAACTTCACATGAATTTCTGAAGTTCGAAATGC
>CAZCLS010000582.1:0-2810 GCA_964499565.1 uncultured bacterium | reverse complement strand
TCGGTGCCGTTACACTATTCTGACTATGGCTACGGAATTCATCCGGTGAAGCTGGCATTCCACCACACGCTGTACGAGTGGATTCCGTACTTCAAGGAGTTCACACTTTCCTGGGACCTTACGGGGAACAGTAGATTCGACAGTCAGATAGATAGTTACTCATTCCACTGTGGCATGGCGCCCATGTTGTTTGCGACACTGGACATTCGCCGGGACGATTACGACTATGCATGTGCCAGGACAATGATCGCCATCTGGCGTAGGGCAAGCAACCTGCTGCTGTATGGCGACTACTATCCGCATACGCCATTCCATCGCAGTTCTGACAGATGGGTTGCCTGGCAGTTTGACTGCCCGGAAACCGGCTGCGGTCTTATCCAGGCAATCCGTTTACCGGCTTCTCCGGACCAGGCGATTACCATCTATCCGAAAGGAATAGGCCAGGAAGCTCTGTACGTCTTCGAGAATGCTGAAACATGTGAAAAACGGGATATAGCGGGAAAGGATTTGATCCGCGATGGTTTCGTTATCACGCTTCGGGCCCGAAGCGGAGCAATCTGGTTCTATCGAACAGGTGCAGAATGCACATACTGACGGAACTGTTATTCGGCCGGGGGAGAACTCATGGAGTCTTCAATCTTCTCAAGCATATCATTATAGCCGGGCAGCTGGTCGCGGATTTTGACTGAGAAATCAGGATCGGAATTATACTGCTGGGCAATGCCGCTAATGAGGTGGGTTTTTTTCATTTCCTCGAAGGGCATATCCGACCAGATGCCGCCCTGTTCATACGCGACGTGGTCGGCATAGCCATTAAGCAGGAACATGCGATAGACAGGAATTCTGTAAGGCAGAACATCATTCAGGTGTTTTACCAGGGTAACCGTGCAGTTGTGGGTGACTGTGTTATAAAACTCGGGTTCTTCAACCAGTTTATTAACACGCCAGACAATATCAACCAGCAGTTTGCGGGCATACGTAGGAGTTATGGTAGTGGGGTACAAATACAATTCTTCCTTGCGATAGTTTGTACGCAGCCGGTAAAGATCACGTTCATCACCGAGGATGTAAATAATTTCATACTGTTTAAAAATGCCGGTCAGGAGAATGTCTTTATTATCATCTTTTATCCTGCGGACTTCGACGGAAAGCACCAGATATTTTCCGCCGTCAAAACGGAAACTTAACATCGTATGGGCAACAGCCGTTGACTTGCCGAAATATGAGATCGCGAAATCAACCCCATTACATTTGTTTAGATCAAACGTTCTGGTGTAATAGTGAACAGTGTAATTCGTCGGACTGGAATAATCAAAATCGCGGATATTATGAATGGTCAGGGTATTGGTGCCGATTGTAACCCAGGGCAGAACTGCGACGGAAGGGTCCCAATTGCGGTTATTTGTGGCGGGGATATGAATCCACCAGATAAGGATGACGACAAAGACAATAAAGAATACGCTGGCAGCGCGCCAGCGGTTACGGGAACGGAAAAAGATAAGCGCGGTGCCGATGAGATAGGCTAAAGCGACACAAATCCGCAGGGAATGCCAGGGCACACTTGAAAAATACAAAGCCAGAGTAGCCCAGAGCGTAAGAAGCGGAATGACGAGGGCGAACACGAAAAAATTAAACAGAATAATCCAGATTTTATACACGAGGCGGCCAAACAGATGAACTACATTCATAGCGCACAACCCATACAGGTTATAATGTAAAAGATACATACTGTGACTATAGTATACTCTAAATGGTACGTTCAGGCAATAGAAAATAATTCTGAAAAGTCGCTATAAAGAAGAAATAATATGGTATACTATAGGGGAAAAATAATACACATAATCACTCCAGGGGTGCAAACAATGGATGTATATGAAGCAATTCAAACACGGAAGAGTGTGCGCGGATTTCTTGACAAGGATGTGCCGGAAGAGACACTGACACGCATACTGAACGCAGCCCGTTTGGCGCCATCAGCCAGCAACCGGCAGGAATGGCGGTTTATCGTGGTACGCGACGCGGAAACACGAAAAAAACTGGTTTCGGCGGCAATGGGTCAGTCGTTTGTGGGACAGGCGCCGGTCGTGCTGGCTTGTTGTGCCGAAACCGACGAGCATCGTATGCCGTGCCAGTTATTGTGCTTTCCGATTGACCTGGCGATAGCGATCGACCACATTACCTTATGCGCGGTAGAGGAAGGATTGGGAAGCTGCTGGATAGGAGCGTTCAAGGAAGATGAAGTCAAGGAAATACTTGGCATACCGGAAGGGATACGGGTGGTGCAGCTGCTACCGATAGGGTATCCGGTCAAACCGGGGAAAGTGCCCAAAGACCGGTTGCCGCTGGAAAAAATTGTGAAACGTGAACACTGGAATAGTGTGTAGGGGCGGACCCGTGTGTCCACTCGTCAGTGGAGTAATGGGATGGTTGTAACCGGGATCGACCTGTCCGGAATTCGACGAATGACCCTGGACCAGACTCCTGTGGATTATTTATGTTCTCACACAAAACGTCTCACATCTCTTAGGGCAATCCGCGCCACAGATTTTTCCGGGGAACCTCCAAAAACAGGCCTGCAAGGCCGAAGTACTATAGCCCGGGGCAACGCCCCGGGTAGGTTGAAGCCGGGATCGACCTGTCCGGAATTCGACGAATGACCCTGGACCAGACTCCTGTGGATTATTTATGTTCTCACACAAAACGTCTCACATCTCTTAGGGCAATCCGCGCCACAGATTTTTCCGGGGAACCTCCAAAAACAGGCCTGCAAGGCCGAAGTACTATAGCCCGGGGCAACGCCCCGGGTAGGT
>CAZCLS010000581.1:0-2810 GCA_964499565.1 uncultured bacterium | reverse complement strand
GTGTATTCCACCCGCATACGATAGGTGCCGTCGGGCACAACGGTGCCTGAAACGTTACGGCAGTTCCAAGTTACCGTATGGGTTTGATGACCACTGAGCGTAGCGCCGGTGATGGCATCAACGACATTGCGGTTTGAAGACGCGATCCAGCGATACAGGTATTGTTCCCGTGTCGCAGCGCGCTTCTTCAGTGTTTTAACAAAATTGCCCGAACCGTCAACTACCCAGATCGCCATGATATTATTGGGATCATAGGATGTATTAAAATTGATTGTTCGAACCGTGAAGGTAACGGTGCCGTCGGTAGCTGCTATGGCCTGCAGTCCTGAAAACAATAACATGACTGATACGCCATACGCGAGTGTCCGTTTTAAGTCTGGTAGCCCCATTGTGTCTCCTGTCTATACTGTTCAATATTCAAGAAATTCATTGTACGTGAAGTGTCCGGCCGCGCCTGCCATGCGGCAACCGTGAGACGAACCGCTTCAACAACGCGAGGCAGAGCCTGCGTTACCGTTTCCGATAAGCGTATGCCGTAGCAGATATCCTCCGGTTCTATTCCCACGACAACTACTGTCGCGGGAGATGAGCCGGAAAGACTCAGCATTTCCATCAACCCGATGCCATGGGTGCCGCTGCCGCACAAAGCAGTATGAGCGTCCTCGCCCTGCAGCAGCATCACCGAACCGGGCGCCCGCCCGGCCTGCACGGCGTCTATGGCTATAAGAGCATCGACGCCGTCAAGCAGCTCTACCAGGTCCCAGACCGCGGTGCCAACCTCCACGACCGTTGCCCCGGGCAGTGGCGCGGCGGCTAACATGCGGCTGGCATGCACACCTGCGCCATCGTCTTGCAGCAGCTCGTTACCGAGCCCCGCTACGACTATCCGCGGATTTTTCCGGGAACTGTTCATTCCGCACTCCCTTTTTTCGCCTTTGGTGCGGGTGGTGTCCACAGGTCGAATACCTTTGTCTTTTCGCCCGGCACGTTTACATGCGTGGCGCAGTCGAGGCACGGATCGAATGAATGAACGACCCGCAGAACTTCAACCGGCTGGTCGGCGATTTCCACCGGAGTGCCTATCAAGGCTTCCTCGAGCGGACCGCGGTTACCCGCTGTATCGCGCGGAGAGCAATTCCAGCAGGTCGGCGTTATGACCTGGTACCGTTTAACAACCGAGTTTTCGATTCTGAGCCAATGCCCCAGAGCGCCGCGCGGCGCTTCGGTCATTCCCGCGCCGCTCGCGTTAGCCGGTATGGCTGCCGGCGAGTAGGCGCTGGTTCCTGTCGGCAGGTCGTCCAACCATTCCTGCATAGCCCGTGCGATCTTCAGTGCTTCCTGCGCCCGGGCCAAATGGCGGTCCATAACTGAAACGCCGTTGGCATAATCGCCCGTTATGGTCATGCGGGACAGTGGTCCGCACTCATAATTCGTTCCGTCATATCGCGGCGCTTTCAACCATGAATAGCCTTCCTGCTTGGGATATTGGGCGACCGTTTCGCCGTTTGCAGGATTCAGGTTGTTAGTGCTGTCTTCATACCATGAATGAGTAACCTGCTCGGTAATGACTTCCGGGTCGAGGCCCTGCACACCTGAGAGGCCGTCGACAACGCGGCCGGCTTTCAAGAGTTTGTCCGTGCCGGCCTGATTTTGCCGGAAGGTACCGAACGAGATCAGGTTGCCATAGCCTTTGCCGAGAGCGAAATATTCGCGGAAGTATCCGGCCAGCAATTGGGCATCGGGGATATAGACCGTACGAATAAACTCGGTGATTTCGGTCAGCAGGCCTTGAAACTTGCTTTTGTTTTCGGCGCTGGAAACAGCGGTAAAGCCGCCGGCGATAAATGCCGGAGTATGCGGCAGTTTACCTCCGTAAACAGCTCCCATTTCATGCGCTTTTCTGCGCATAACGATTGCCTGCACATAATTACCTAGCAGGCGTTGTTCTGACTTTTTATCCAGACGCTTGCCTAATTCCAGGCTGGGCAGCCAGGGCGCTATGCCGGGGCCCTTGATGTAATCAGGCAGAGAGAGGAGATAGAAGTGCAGGATATCCGATTCCAGAAAACAGGCGGCATGCACTAAGTTGCGCAAGAGGCGGGCGGCATCCGGGATAACCACACCGAACGCGTTGTCGAGGGTCAAAGATGCCGCCAGGCCATGAGCCGTCGGGCAGACCCCGCATATGCGCGAAGTGATTATCGGCGCGTCCCGCGGGTCGCGGCCTTCAAGTACCTTCTCGAAGCCCCGGAACAGGGTGCCGATTGACCATGCGTCAACTACTTGCTGTACACCGTTGACGGTATCGATATCAACGTTAATCTTGAGATGGCCTTCGATCCGGGTAATCGGATCTATTGCGGCGCGAATGACTGGCATACGATGTGTCTCCGGTTATGTGTCTCAGGGATTATATAATTCAAAGAATGAGTGCGGGCCGGGAAATGTTTTTTCGGTGCAGCCGTGACACTGGGCATTTACACCGACACACCAGGTACCCTGGCCGGCTATTCCGTTCCAGCACTGTTCACAACGGGCTTTGGTGGCAGGACCGCGACACCCTAAATTGATCAGGCAGCGCCCGTCCTGGCCGAATTCAGTCGCCTCTGGCGGCGCGCCGGGATTCACCAGGCTGTTGCGAGGACATTTGTCGTGGATCAATGATGGTACGATGCCGCCGCTTAGATCGCGGTTGTATAAAGCTACCGGCCGGCTGTCGTCATCAAGTTCAACGGGGGCCCCCGCGATCAATTGAGCGATCGCCCAGACAGCCCAGTCAGGATTGGCCGGGCAGCCGGATATATTGATTG
>CAZCLS010000580.1:0-2823 GCA_964499565.1 uncultured bacterium | reverse complement strand
TTGATAACTATTTTCACGCCGACATTCGCGACGCAGAAGAATCTGTACCTGGTAAGCCGGCAGATAGCCTACACGGCGATAATAGCGCTGGGTGTATTTTTCGTGATACTGACCAGCGGCATCGACTTGTCGGTCGGCTCGGTGGTGGGATTGTCGGGAGTGATGTGCGGCCTGGCTCTGGCGACCGGAATGCATCCGCTGCTGGCGGTGGCAGTAGGATTGCTGACGGGAGCGGCGGCTGGCGCGGTCAACGGAGCGATTGTGTCGTATATCGGCGTTACGCCGTTTATTGTGACACTGGGCATGCTGGGCATGGCGCGGGGGATGGTCTACGCGCTGACGAAGGGTGATTCAATCCGCGACATTCCAGAATCATTTATTGCGGTTGGCATCGGTGATGTACTGCACATACCCGTTCCGGTGATCGTGTTGTTAGTGATGGCGGGGGTATCATTCCTGGTGTTAAAATACACCGTATTCGGCCGGCGGGTATTTGCGGTTGGCGGCAATGAAGAAGCGACCGAGCTGTCGGGGATCAATGTCAAGCTGGTAAAATTTTCCACGTATATCATTTCAGGCGTCTACGCTTCAATCACTGGGATTCTGTATGTCGCGCGCTTCCGGTCGGCCCAGGCCAGCGCGGGAATGGGAGAGGAGCTGGACGCGATCGCGGCGGCGGTCATCGGGGGCACATCATTAATGGGCGGAGAAGGAAGTGTTTTGGGAGTACTGATTGGCGCGATGATCATGGGAGTGGTACGGAACGGATTAGTATTGTTGAAAGTATCAACATACTGGCAGCAGCTGATCATCGGCGCCATTATAGTCCTGGCGGCGATTCTGGATGTCATCCGGCGCAAACGGAGATAAGGTATGCCAGGGCCGATACTTGAGATGCGGGAAATAACCAAGCGCTTTCCGGGAGTGGCGGCGCTGCGGAGTGTAAACCTGGCTGTTAAGCCCGGGGAAATAGTGTGTTTGTTAGGCGAGAACGGGGCGGGAAAATCAACCTTGATGAAAATTTTGGCCGGAGTACACACGCAGTATGAAGGAACGATCCTGCTGGAAGGCACGCCGGTGAAGTTCCGGAACACGCGCGAGGCGTTTGAACGGGGGATCAGCATTGTCTACCAGGAATTCAACTTATGTCCGAATCTATCGGTGATGGAGAATCTTTTTTTAGGCAACGAGATCAGGATAGTACCGGGAATAGTGTCATATAGAAAGATGCGGGAAAAAGCGAGAGCCGCGTTCCGGCGATTGAAAATGGCTATCGCACCGGATGCTCTGGTCAAAGACCTGGGCGTAGCTCAGCAGCAGATGATTGAAGTAGCCAAAGCGCTGAGTCACAACACACGGGTTTTGATCATGGATGAACCGACGTCTGCACTGGCGGGCCGGGAGATCGCGAATCTGTTTGACATAATGAGAATGCTGAAACGGCAGGGAATTTCAATTATATTCATATCCCACAAACTGCCGGAAGTGCGCGAAATATCCGACCGGGTGGTATGTCTGCGGGACGGGGAGAACTCGGGCGAAGTGAATACCCGGGATGTGCGGGAGAATGACTTGGTGGCGATGATGGTAGGCCGGGAGATCGACCGGTTGTATTCGACCCGGAGCGGCGAGCCGGGGGAAGAGATCGTATTAGATGTGCGCGGACTGAGCGGGCCGCCGAAGATCAGGGATGTATCGTTTCAGGTGCGCAGAGGCGAGATTGTGGGATTAGCGGGATTGATCGGAGCGGGTCGGACGGAGGTAGCGCGGCTGTTGATCGGGGCGGAGAAAAAGACAGGGGGAAAGGTAATACTGAACGGAAAAGAAATTAGCATAACGCATCCCAGCCAGGCGGTAGCCAGGAAGATCGCGTATGTGCCTGAAGACCGTAAGAAAGCGGGATTGATCCTGCCGATGACCGTGCGGGAGAATATCACGATGAGTTCGCACCGGGAAGTGTCCAATCGGTTGGGTGTTATCAGTGCCGTGAAGGAAAACGCGATGACGGATGAATATATCAGCGCGTTAAGCATAAAAGTATCGGGCCGGGAACAGGTCGTGCGGAATCTTTCGGGTGGCAACCAGCAGAAAGTGGTTATCAGCAAATGGCTGGCGACAATGCCGGTGGTTTTGATCCTGGATGAACCGACCCGGGGAATAGATGTGGGAGCCAAAGCAGAGGTTCATGCTATCATCGCGGCCCTGGCGGACACGGGAGTGGCGATACTGATGATATCATCGGAGCTGCCGGAAATTCTGCATGTATCCGACCGGGTACTGGTGATGCATGAAGGGCGGATAACGGGAGATTTGATGAGAGGCGAAGCGACGGAAGAGACGATAATGCGGGCGGCGGTTTCTTGAAGAATGGTTGATGGATGATGGACGATGGATGATGGTTGATGGAGTGGTCAGGGTTCAGTGGAAACGGTTATTCTATATATCACACAGTGATATTCTACAGGGTTACTTGAATTCGTATCTTGAGCTGTAATACGCGCAATCATTTCAATTCAGAAACATTGTCGAGGCATACCTTTCTATTGGATTCATCACCATACTCTTCAAATATATCTGTCAGAACTTTCAATACTACCCATCGTTGTGGATGTTCTTGCGCAAAGGCCTTCAATTGATTGACAAGTTCCTCGCGTTTGCCTTGTGCCATGGCCGTTCGGGCTAACGACTTGGCAAAATAAAACCGTTCAGGAACGAGCAGACAGAGTTTCTTTGCATACTCCAGTGACGTGTCAAAATCGCCTGCGCAGGCTGCAGATTCACTGATATTTTCAAGGGTGTTAATATATTCTCTGCTTCTTTTTG
>CAZCLS010000579.1:0-2826 GCA_964499565.1 uncultured bacterium | reverse complement strand
CGAGGAAGTCGTTGTTGACCGCAGCCAGCTGACCGACGGCAATCCGGAAACGCAGGCAATCAAGGTTATGAAGTGATGAAGGAAGGATGATGGAAACGTTGATACAATGACGCCACTCCTCAGGAGTCATTAACATGGGTCCTGCCTAGGTCGGATAAGTGCAAATCGCTGTCGTTTTATTCTATTGTATATTTTAATTAATGTTGTTATTATGATGCATCATTAATTACTGAAGGTTCCATGATTTTTTCTATAACCTTCACTCAACCGTCTCTTTGTCAGTTTGCCATGACAGCTTGAGGTATGACATGAAAAACACAATGAGATCTGCGGCGATATCCTCAGGTATTGCTCTTCTGGCAGTACTGGCGGTGCTCACTATTCTGGCCATTCTGGCGGCTGCGTTTGCGGCCTTTATGAATATCAACCGCACGGTGGGCGAGATCAGTGTCGCTAAAGTTCAGTCGGATATGCTGGTTCATTCGGCGGTCGAACATGCTCTGTCGCTGCTCAGCAAAGACATAGACGAGCAACCGGCCTGGGATGATTACAATGAGAGTTGGAGACAGTATTTCACTTCCGGGAACGTTCCGGAACAGGAACAGGTTGATATTGATGGCGTACGGGGGCGGGGACAGTCGTCGGGCGCCGGCGGCGCGCGCTGGATCTATGTCAAAAACGGGGACGGCGCGATAGTGGGGCGCTACGCGGTGATGGTGGAAGACGAAGCAGCGAAGATCAATGTCAACGCGGCAACGGCGTTGTCACCCGCTATGCAGGACCATGGAGTGGGCACGTTTGAAATCATGTTGACCGACGGCAAGACGGCAGGGCTGCCGATATCAAAGCAGCTGGCGCATCGGTTATTGAATTATCGTTATGGTTTTGACAACCGTCCGGGGCAGGCCAATCGGGATGACAACCTGACGGAATCGCTCTATGCGCTGGACGGAATCGACAATGACGCGGACAGCGTGATAGACGAGAGTGGGGAAGGGATCGACGAGCAGGATGAATACATGCCGGCCCGGCCGAGTTGGGATGATCGCGCATTTTCATCAATCAATGAAATGTGCGACCAGTTTGGCGACAATGAAATGACTCCATCGGCACGGCGCATTCTGCGGAAGTATGGCACGGTCTACAGCACCAGTCGTGAAACGTTCTGGGACCCGGTCGAAAAGGTCTGGCAGAAGAAAGTTGATTTGAATGTAGCCGACCGAACACAGGTACACAAAGTCCTGCGGCGCGCGAACGGAGAGCTACCGTTTGAGCCCTCATCGAAGAATTTGCGCAGTTTAGCGGTGAACATGCTGGATTATCGGGACGAGAACCACGTATTATCGACGATGGGCAGTGAATACGGGGTAGAAGCGGTCTGTTTCAACGAGATCATGGCCAATGAAGCCAGCATGGTGTTCCAGACCGATTGGGACCAGGATTATGTCGTGGCCGACACACCTGATTTGCATACGCCCACACGACAAGCCTATTACGGCTGGAATTTGAACTTTCCAGATCAAGCGTGGCGCGTACGCTCCCTGCAAAAAGCCGGGAATACCTATACCGTAAAGCTCGATGAACCCAAGAACAGGAAATTTGCGGACAAGGGCATTCCGTTTTTTGATATGGACCTGCCCTGGGAGCCTAATTACTGGAAGGATGCGGAAGCTGAGATACGAATAGATGGAGGCGCCACGTATACATTTACGGTTGAATCGAGTGAGGGCGGAAACGACCGGGTAGTCAAGATGACGGCGGTCGGGTCGGTGAGTTATGATTCCATAACGGGAAAATTAGACAAAGCCTACATTCGGCTTATTGGACCCTGGTACACATCCAGTTCTGTCCGCAAGCCGGAAGTCCACATGAAATGGTGGTTTCCCACCGGGCGGCAGTCTGAACATTACGAGTATTACTATCGGGCCTATTTTATACAAAGCACGAGGGGCGGTAACGTGTATGAAATTGACACAGACGGAGATACTGCTTCGTATAGCGTTACCTCCATGGAAAAGCTGAAATATATTTATAATGACGGCAAAGCGATGCGGGCGAACACGTATGGGTATATACCGCTGATTGCAACGTCATCACGGAAATGCAGCATAGCCGCCGAGCGATGGTCCTCCCCGCTTTTCAGTTTGTTTACGCGTCCGGATATTGTTGAGTTGATCAATGTCTCGGACAAGCCGATCAGCCTGCGCAACTGGCAGGTGGTGGTCAATACCGGTGTCGAAGCGCTGACTCTGGATACGATCAATATGGCCCGGCATTACAGTGTGGAGCGGAACGGGACATATGAGGATCCCAATCCTGTGATCAAGCCGGGCGGATATTTTTACCTGGCCAACAACAGCGAGATTTTTGACATTCATTATGCTAACGGTGATGGAGAATACGGTTCAAGCGCGGAAGAGGATATCCCGCTGTTTGAATTGATTGAGGAGAACTGGGGTATTACCTATCCGATCATTGAAGTTATTCAGCCCTATTATCTTAAAGTAGACGGAGCGGACTGGGAACCGAATATCATGCGCAACGAGCTGATGATGATCATCACCGATCGCACCAAGAGTGAATATTTCTCCGGCGCGCCATATGCCGTGGCCGTCCCGGACGGATTATTCATGACCATTGCCAGAAATACCAGAAATGTTCTGGGCAAATGGCGCGGATGGACGGTAGCGCAACTGGGAATCGAGGCTGGAGATAGAGTCATGATCTTCGGCCTGCCGCGCAAAGGCGGATTTGTGTCATTCACGCTCAAGAACGAATACGGACAGATCGCGGCGCGCACAACCACGTACGGCACGGTCGAGGAAG
>CAZCLS010000578.1:0-2828 GCA_964499565.1 uncultured bacterium | reverse complement strand
GCGTTGTACAAGCTGATCAACGGCAATCTGTGCCTGGGAGAGGTAACGTGCATTCAGCCCGGCAGGCACCTGGCATCGGATGTTGAACTGCTGCAATCAGGGAAACACCCGGGCAAGACCAATATCACCGATGTGGACAACGCGCTCAATATTTTGCGGTATCTTATGGATACACCGTGCGCGGTAATCGTGAAGCATAATAATCCCTGCGGGGTGGCGAAAGCCGGATCGTTGGCGGAAGCGTATGACAAGGCCAATATGGCGGACCGCTTGGCGGCGTTTGGAGGAGCAATAGCTCTGAACCGTGAAGTCGATCGGGATACAGCCGAATTAATCGCGCGGAATTATGCCGAAGTTGTCGCTGCGCCGTCTTTTGCGGACGGTGTGCTGGAACTATTTGCCACCAAAAAAAATCTGCGCGTAATGCGTCTGGGAAATATCGAACGGCTGGCTGAGTATGACGGCGCGAGGGTAGTGGATTTCAAATCTCTGATTGACGGCGGCCTGGTCGCGCAATGGTCGTTTGTACCCCTCGCTCGAAAGAAAGAGGACTTCGTGCCCGCGCAAGCGTTATACAAAGGTAAAGAATACCGGATCAACCGGCTGCCGAACGACCGTGAATATGAAGACCTGCTGTTCGGCTGGCTGGTTGAGTCGGGGGTAACCAGCAATTCGGTACTGTATATCAAGGATGGCGTAACGGTAGGGATCGGCACGGGTGAGCAGGACCGGGTGGGAGTGGCGGAAATTGCGCGGGACAAGGCCTACCGCAAACTGGCGGACCGATTATGCTGGAAGGAACACGGCGTGCCGTATAATACATTGACTGACGAGAACGCCCGGGCGGAAATAGACGCCGAAGTGGTAACGTTGAAAGGCGGCTTAATCGGCAGTTGCATGGTATCGGACGCGTTTTTTCCGTTCCGGGATGGTGTTGAGGTTGGCATACGGGAAGGGGTGACGGCAGTGGTGCAGCCGGGCGGGTCGGCACGTGATTTTGAAAGCATAGAAGCGTGTAACGAAGCTGATGTTGCGATGGTTTATACAGGCCAGCGCAGTTTTAAACATTAATTGATACTGTGTGACAGATGGAATAATATGAGTGAATGATTCGAGGTGAGCGGGTCCACGTAGTTAATGACGCGATAAAACGACAAGGCTCGAGCTCACGGGCGGGGTGAAAGGTCACATGAGTCATATAACCGGGAAAAGGATTATGACGAAACGACGATCAATCCCGAAAAAGCGCGTGCTGATAATCGGCGCGGGAATAGCTGGTGCCGCGGTGGCTACCCGACTGGGCCGGGCTGGTGTTGCGGTGGATTTGTTGGAAAAGGAACCGCGTATCGGCGGTCATATCCGCGACCTGGGCTGTAAAGCCGGTGATGTATGTGTACGGTGTAATGTGTGTGTGGCACAGGAAATAATCAGAACAGTAGCGTTTATTCCAACGGTCAGTCTTTATACCGAAACAGAGCTGATGAACCTTAATGCCGGCAACAACGGCAAACGATTCAGGGCGGTGCTGGGTAGGGTTGGAACCGGTGGTGAGAACGAGAAACAATCAGTTCTGGATGTTGACGCGGTCATTATAGCCACGGGATACGATCCTTTTAATCCGATTGAAAACTCCTCATACAGCTACGGTGGAATTCCCAATGTGATAACAGGAATCGAGGCGGAGCAGCAACTTGCGGCACACCACGAGCTCCGGCGCGTATCGGATGGGGAGCGTCCACAGAGGGTCGCATTTATACAGTGTGTCGGATCACGAACGGAAGAAATTTTTCGTCGGCCGGAAGATACGGATTACTGTTCAACCGTCTGCTGTGCCTATGCATTACGAATGGCCCGGCAGCTCAAATACCAGGCCGACGACACGGCGGTTACGATCTTTTACATGGATATTCAGTATTTTGGCAAAGGATTCAGCGCGTTTTATGAAACGTGCAAACAGACGATGCGGTTTATCCGCTCGCGCCCGTATGAAATCAAGGCTGGAAACAATGGCGCGGTACGGGTGACGTATGCGCTGGAAGAAAAAAAGGAAGGCGGAGAAGGGTGTGTTTATGAAGATGAATTTGACTTAGTAATACTATCCGTCGGCATACGCCCCAGGGCAGACGCGGAATCCGTGGCGAACATCTGCAGTGTTGCCATGGACACGCAGGGATTTTTCGGCATAAAAGGGGGAACTGCGCTGCCAAGTCTGGAACACGCCGGCGTGTATACCGTTGGCGCAAGCGAATCGCCCAAGGATATTGCGGGATGCATAGCCCAGGCCGACGCGGTCAGCACGCAGGTTTTGCGTGATATTGGATAACTTCAGCAGGACACCTGATGTGACAACACAGAAGACACAGGGAAAAACCTCAAAAACGGAACAGGCTCTCGCGGTTGGCGTGGTACTGAGCGATTGTGAAGGCACCATGCGAAATCGCCTTGATTATACACATCTGGCACAAGAGCTTGCCGTGCTCGACACCGTAGTAACGGTAGTTCACTGTTCAGACCTTGGCAATGCGGAACTGTGTTCCGCGGCGGTTCGGGAGGCTGTGGCAGCCGGAGCCCGTTGCCTTGTGGCCGGCGGACCTTCCAGGGAACGGTATGAAGAACAGTTGCGTCTCGCGTTGAAAAAGAATCGGATTAATCCGGCCCTGTGGTGGACAGTCAACATATGCGAGCTGTGCGGCCTGGCGTATCCTGACAAACCGACCGCTACGGCTAAAGCTCTGGCCCGGCTGACCGCGGCGGTACATCGTGTCTCTCATACAGAACCGGGAACGGTTACTCTTCGAAAGATCCAGAAGCATGTCATTGTTATCGGT